>DVJV01000007.1 GCA_018716525.1 Candidatus Ventricola gallistercoris | reverse complement strand
GGCTGCATTTTTCTGCTGTGCCATGCTGGATGCAGCCAATGTCGCCGGCAGCTTTCTATTGGCGGCGTAGTTTTAGGAGGCTTGGCCTGCGGGGGTATGTATAGCGGACGGAGTGCGGAGAGAGCCCGTTTCTTCCAGCTATACGGGAAAAAGTGACCGAAAAGGAATTGACAATAAACAGATATTGAGGTATAATATCCGATTGCATTGTGATAGTGTTTGACGGGCCAAGCGAAAGAGAGGATATCCCCCATGCAGGAAAATCTCGAGAAAAAAGAAGTCAAAGAAAACAAGATGGGCGTCATGCCGGTGGGCCGGCTGCTGGTTTCCATGAGCCTGCCCATCATGATCTCCATGTTGGTACAGGCGCTTTACAACGTGGTGGATTCCATGTTTGTGGCGCGCGTGAGCGAAAACGCGCTGACAGCGCTGAGCATGGCTTTCCCCATTCAGAATTTGATGATCGCCGTGTCGGTCGGCCTGGGCGTCGGCCTCAATGCCGTGCTCTCCCGCGCGCTGGGCGCCAAGGATACAAAGGGCGTCAACCGCGCGGCAACCTGCGGCATCATGCTGCTGGCGATCTGCGCCGTGCTCTTCATGGTGGCCGGCATGTTTGTGGTGCGCCCGTTCTTTGAGGCACAGACCGATATTGAGGAAATCGTGGAAAGCGGCATTGCCTACACGTCCATCGTCATGATCGGCAGCATGGGCATGTTCATGCAGATTGTCTTTGAGCGCCTGATGCAGAGCACCGGCCGCACCATGATGACCATGATCAGCCAGGGCACCGGCGCGATCATCAACATCATTCTGGACCCGATCATGATCTTCGGCTATTTCGGCTGCCCCAAGATGGGCGTGGCCGGCGCTGCGCTGGCCACCATCATCGGCCAGTGGGCCGCCGCCGCGCTGGGCCTGGTGATGAACATCCGCATGAACCCGGAGGTCTCCATCAGCTTCAAGGGATTCAGGCCGCATGGCGCAACCATCCGCCGCATTCTGGCCATCGGCATTCCTTCCGTGGTGATGCAGTCGATCGGCTCGGTCATGACGTTTGCCATGAACCAGATCCTCATCGCCTTCTCTTCGACGGCTGTGGCAGTCTTCGGCGTGTACTTCAAGCTCCAGAGCTTCGTGTTCATGCCCGTGTTCGGCCTCAACAATGGCACTGTGCCGATTATCGCGTACAACTTTGGTGCGCGCCGTGCCGACCGCATGACCAAGACGATCAAATATGCGGTGTCTGCGGCAATCGTCATCATGATCGCGGGTACGCTGCTGTTCCAGGCCGTTCCCGATAAGCTCCTGGAACTCTTTGACGCATCCGACGAAATGCTCCGCATTGGCGTGCCAGCGCTTCGCATCATCTCGCTAAGCTTCGCGCTGGCGGGCTTTGGCATTGGCGCCAGCTCGGTGTTCCAGGCGCTGGGATACAGCATCTACTCTATGATCGTCTCTTTGGTGCGCCAGCTCTTCGTGCTGATCCCGTGCGCGTACCTCATCGGCCGGGTGACCGGAAACGTGACCATGGTCTGGTGGGCGTTTGTCATTGCGGAAGGCTTCTCTGTCGTGCTGAGCATCCTGTACATGCACAAGGTCAATCGCTGCGTCATCCGCACGATCTGACGGTCATTTCATAGCGCAAAAGGGCGCCGTCCCAGCGGTTCAGGCTGTGGCGGCGTCCTTTTTGTGCATAAAGTTTTCCACAGAGCATCCGATGAATTGTGGACAGGTGGGGAAGATAAAGGATCGTGAATCATCTGCGTTGTGTGCCGTATAGGGGGCTGTGGGGGGAGCCGCAGATATGTTTTGGCGTTTACACCGCTCAAACAGACCGGATTGCCCACTGCAACCGGTTGAGAATTGGGGTTGTGTGTGCTATAATTGACAGGAATAATCTGCCCTGTCCCATGCGGAGAGGGTGCAAATGAATGGGGATGCGGACCGTTTGCGGCGCGCGGCACAGGCCGAAGACCTGGCCGCGGGATCACCGCGAGGAGAGCCCCGCAGGGGCCTGTCCCGGATAAAGGAGATAGAGTAAAGATGAAACTTGGCGTCGTCGGCCTGCCCAATGTGGGCAAATCTACCTTATTTAATGCGATTACCCATGCGGGCGCGGAAGCGGCCAATTATCCCTTCTGCACCATCGAGCCCAACACCGGCGTGGTGGCGGTGCCGGACGAGCGGCTTGACAAGCTCGCGCAGATGTACAACCCCAAAAAGCGCACGCCGGCCGTCATCGAGTTTGTGGATATTGCCGGCCTGGTCAAGGGCGCCAGCCATGGCGAGGGCCTGGGCAACAAGTTCCTCTCCCACATCCGCGAGTGCGAGGCCATCGTGCACGTGGTGCGCTGCTTTGAGGACGCGGATATCATCCGCCATGCAGACAGCGTGAATCCCCGCAGCGACATCGAGACGATCAATCTGGAGTTGATTGCCGCAGACCGCGAGACGGTGGCCAAGCGTGCCGAGCGTGCCGCCAAGATGCTCAAGAGCGGTGAAAAGCGCTTTGCCGAGGAAGCCGAGCTGGGTGGGCGCCTGCTTGCGCACCTGGATAACCTTCAGCCTGCGCGCACCTGTCCGATGTCGGACAAGGAGCGCGAGATTGCGCGCGAATGGTTTCTGCTGACGACCAAGCCGGTGATTTATGCCTGCAACATCAAGGAAGACGACCTGGGCAAGGACGAGGATACGATTCCCGGCATCCTGGATGTCAAGGAGATCGCGGGGGAGGAGCATGCCAAAGTGCTGGTGATCTCCGCGCGGATCGAGGAGGACATCGCCCAGATGGATGATGAGGAAAAGGAAATGTTTCTCAGCGAACTGGGCATCGGCAAGAGCGGTCTGGACAGGCTGATTGCCGAGTGCTACGACCTGCTGGGGCTGATCTCCTTCCTGACGGCGGGTGCGGATGAGTGCCGCGCATGGACGATCCGTCGCGGCACGAAGGCGCCGCAGGCCGCCGGTAAGATTCACTCGGACTTTGAGCGCGGCTTTATCCGCGCGGAGATCGTCTCCTTTGAGGATCTGATGGCCGCGGGCAGTATGGCTGCCTGCAAGGAGAAAGGTCTGGTTCGCAGCGAGGGCAAGGATTACGTCATGCAGGATGGCGATGTGACGCTTTTCCGCTTTAACGTATGATTAACGCATGATGAAGATTTGGAATCTGCACAAGTGATGGATACAAACAGGGAGTCCGGGGAAGCAGTTCCTCAGACTCCCTGCTTTGTTGCAAAAAACAATGGGCAAAGGATATGACGCATGTGCCGCTGCGCCTTGAAGTTATGCGCTGCTTATGCCTGACCAGGAAGGTTGAAAGGCACGTGCAGCTTGTCGCAGACAATGCGCACAAAATCCTCCATATACCGCGACAGGTACATGCCCTTGCGGTAGCACAGGTAGAAATGGCGCTCGTAGTCGTTGTTGCGGATGGGGTGACACTGTACGCGGTAGAGCAACTCCATGGAGTTGGACACGTATACAAGCGGGATGAGCATGACGGCGTTGGCCCGCGCGGCGACATGCTTGGCGGCCTCCATGTTGTTGGTCTCCATGATGGTGACGGGGGACATGTTGTTGCGCTCGAAGAGCCTGTCCTGGATGATGCGCACGCTGTGCCCTTCGCGCATGGAGACGAAGCGCTCGGATGCCGCTTCCGTGATGTCGATGGGCTCGCCGTCTGCGTGCCGGTGGGCCAGCTCGGTGGAGCGCGCAGCCATGAGCACGAGCTGCTCGTTTTCGATGAGCACGTAGTTCAGGTGATTGGCCTTTTGAACGGTGGTGATCAGCGACAGATCGCACTGGCCCTCGGCGGTCAGGCGCTCGAGCGTGTCGCTGCCGTACTCAATCAGGTCGATTTTGATATGCGGATATCGTTTGGTGAACTCGGGAATGACCATGGGCAGGATCTGCAACCCACGCTGGTTGGAGATGCCCATGCGCATCCGGCCGTGGACCTCCTTTTTTGTCTCGGCGATTTCGGCGCGCAGGTTGTGGTCGATATCCAAAATGGCCTGGGCAGCCTCGACATAGCGTTTTCCCGCGTAGGTCAGCGAGATGGGATCGGTGCTGCGGTCGAAAATGGCTGCGCCCAGATCCTGCTCGACCTGCTTGATCGTCTGGGAGAGCGCAGGCTGGGAGACAAACAGCTTTTTGCTGGCCGCTGTGATTGAGCCTGCTCGAAGGACGGCCAGTACGTAATGAATGTGCTTAAAATTCAAACGGATTCGCCTCCCTGGAAGAATTTTGAATGGTCTGACAACTATCCATAAGAAAACACTTATGCAAAACATATGGAAATCAGTATTTGCATTGTGTTGCTCATTATATTATCATGTTCTTAAACGAAGTGCAAGAAGATATACCGGGTCAGTTGTGCCGGTTGTCGGAATGTACAGGCGGAATCAGTGCAACTTGAGCAGCGGACGTGCGTCCTCTGCTGAAGAATAAAAGGAGGTAGTGGTTTTATGAAGAAGCTCGTATGTCTCGTCCTGGCAGCCGTCATGCTGCTGGCAGTCGCGTCCTTCGCGAATGCCGAGTCCGAATGGAAGTTCGAGCGCAAGATCAGCATCGTCTGCCCGTGGGGCGTCGGTGGCGGCGCGGACTCCACCATTCGTCCGATGGCTCAGCTGCTCCAGGAAATCCTGGGCGTGCCGGTTGAGGTCGTCAATGTGGAAGGCGCTTCCGGCGTCAACGGCGTGGAGTACACCTACAAGCAGCCCGCTGACGGCTACACGTTCATGCTGGGCACCCAGTCCCTGTTCATGATGGACATGTCCAGCACCACGTCCATGGACTTCAAGACCGAGTTCCAGTGCCTGGATGTTCTGGTTCACTCCATCAACATCATCGCCGCGTCCAAGGTTAAGATGGAGCAGTACGGCGTCACCAACTGGAGTGAGCTGCAGGAGTATGTTTCGGCTCATCCGTACGAGGTGTCCGTCGGCATGCTGACCGCTGCCGGCGTTGACGGCGCTTCCCTCTCCCAGGCGACCCAGGGCATGATGCTCCTGGAGACCCCGTATTCCGGCGGCTCTGAGGTCAACTCCGCGATGGTTGGCGGCCACTGCGATCTGTGCATCACCGGCACCGATGAAATCCGCGGCCTGATCGAGTCTGGCGACATCATCCCGATCCTGTCTCTGAGCGAAGAGCGCATGAGCATCTTCCCGGATATCCAGTGCTCTGGTGAGCTGGGCATCGAGTCCTACATGGGTCCGTGGCGCGCCATCTTCTGCAAGACCGGCACCCCGCAGGGCGCTATCGACGCGCTGATTGCTGCCGTCGAGCAGGCCAAGCAGGATGAGTCCTGGCTGGAGTACACCCACAACGCCGCTTACGACGAGCGCGAAGTGCCCGCCCCCGGCGAGGAGACCGTCGCGTTTGTTGAGGCAGAGTGGAAGACCCTGCGTGATTACATGAGCGCCCAGGGCATCCTGACCAAGGATTACCCGGAGCTGCAGTAATTGCACTGCTAAAGCTTAACGCAATCTAAACACACTTTGATGGGAAAGAGGGGACATTTGGCCCCCTCTTTCCAAATCAAGAAGGAGCTGAAGCACTTTGTTTGAACTGATTGTCAACATTCTGCTGTTCATCTTCCTCGTGTTCACGTACTTTACGCACGTGCTCGAGGCGCCTGTGCCTGCCATGGCCAAAAACAACCCCTATGCGCTTCAGCCGGACGTGTGGCCCAAGGCCATCATCATCCTGCTGCTGATCTGCATTGCCATCAACATCTACAAGATTATCAAGCGCAACAAGGGGAAGGAAGAGTTCACCATCTCCGCGTTCTTGCAGAGTGTGCCCAAGTTCTTCACGAGCAAGATGTTTTTGGGCATGGTGATCATGGTTGTCGCGTCTTTTATTCTGGATGCGCTCGGCTTTATGGTCACCACCATCCTGGTACTCATTTCCTATGGCTTTTTGCTCGGCGAACGCAAAATTGCTCGCCTGATCATCGCTTCCGTGTTGATCGCTCTGGTGCTCTACATTGTCTTCAACGGCTTGCTGAGCGTCAACCTTCCGCGCGGCACGGTTGGATTCCTGCGCGACTTTGCGCTGTTCCTGGAGTCCATCATGTCCGGGATCACGGGTATTTTCGGTTAAAGGAGGCGAGTAGCACATGAGTACAATGGAACTTTTGGCCAGTGGCTTTAGCGTTGTCTTCAACCCCTCCATGTTCTTCATGGTGGTTATCGCCGTCGTCCTGGGCACGATCTTCGGCGCGCTGCCGGGCGTTTCCGCAACGATGGCGGTTGCTCTGGGTCTGACCTTCACCTACACCATGGAGCCGATCCCCGCGATCGTCTTCCTGGTTGCAATTTACTGCTCGTCCATCACGGGCGGCTCCATCACGGCTATCCTCTTCAAGATACCGGGCGTGCCTTCTTCCGCGCCGACCACGTTTGACGGCTATCCCATGGCTCAGCGTGGTGAGGCCGGCAAGGCTCTGGGTGTCGCTCTGTTCACCTCCGCTGTCGGCGGCCTGTTCTCTGCGTTTGCCATGTTCCTGCTCAGCCAGCCGCTGACGCAGGCGGCCCTCCAGTTCGGCCCGGCCGACCTGTTCGCCGTGACGTTCATGGGTCTGTCCATCCTCACCTGCCTGGACGGCGAGCACGTCCTCACCTGCATCATCTCCGGCCTCCTCGGCCTGCTCCTTGCCTGCGTTGGCCAGGATAAGATGTATGCTGTACAGCGCCTCACCTTCGGCAACCGCCAGCTGCTGGCCGGCGTGGAAATGATCCCGGTTCTGATCGGTCTGTTCGCTGTCACCGAGGTGCTCAAGCAGACCAACAAGAAGGACTTCCTCAACGCTAAGGATGGCATCGGCGGCGGCAAGGTCAACACCAAGATGCCCAACCTCAAGGAGATGTGGAGCATCAAGTGGACCATGCTGCGCTGCTCCGTGGTCGGCACCGTGGTCGGCATCCTGCCGGGCGCTGGAGCGACGATCGCTTCCTTCCTGTGCTACACGATGGAAGCCAAGGTTTGCAAGAATGGTCCGAAGTTCGGCACCGGCGTTATCGACGGCGTCGCGGCTTCTGAAACGGCCAACAACGCTGCGACCGGCGGCGCCATGGTGCCGCTGCTGTCCCTGGGTATCCCGGGCGGCAACGCCGCTGCGGTTATGATGAGTGCGCTCGTCCTCAAGGGCGTGCAGCTTGGACCGCTGCTGCTGGTTAACCAGCCCACTTACCTGTCTGCGACGTTCGCTTCCATGATCGTGACCAACATCATCATGGTTATCGTGGCCATCGGCATCGCGAAGGTGTTCGCGCAGATCCTCTCTATCCCGTATTCCTACCTCGGCCCGATTATCGTGATGCTGGCCATCATCGGCTCCTACGCGAACCAGCTGTCCATCGCGGACGTGCAGATCATGGTTGTCGCGGGCATCATGGGCATCGTGGTTCGTGCTTGCCACCTCAACAGCGCCGCGCTGGTGCTCGGCCTGGTGCTCGGCAGCATGTGCGAGCAGAACTTCTCCCGTGCGTACCTCATGTCTCAGGCTAACCTCGGCACCATGTTCTTCCGCCCGATCGCCGGCCCGCTGATGATCTTCTGCATCGTGATGCTGGTGCTTCCGGTCATCCTGCCGATGATCAAGAAGAACAAAGCGAACAAGAAGGGCTGATTTACGAATCGGCGAGACGATTCGCTTCTTCAGATTTTGTCGATGCGCCTGCCCCTTGGGCAGGCGCATTGACAAAGCCGGCGAGTGTCATTTTAGAGTGTCAGGAAGGGATGATTGTATGCAGATTGAAAAAAATGCGATGGCAGGCACGCTTGAATCCAGCGACGCTATGGTCACCGTGGAGCCCGGCAATGCTGGCATCGAGCTGGAGATCTCTTCCAGCGTCATGAACCAGTATGGACGCCAGATCCGTGCCACCGTGCTGGAGACGCTCGCGCGTCTGGGCGTGACCGACGGCCGTGTGACGGTCGTGGACAAGGGCGCGCTTGATTGCACGCTCAAGGCGCGCGTGGAGTGCGCCGTGTTCCGTAGCTGCGGCAAGAGCGATGCCGGCATTCCGTGGGGAGGTGTCATCAAATGATCAAGCGCCCCAAGCCTGAACGTTTCCGCCTGCGCCGGACGATGATGTTTATGAACGCGCAGAAGCCCGGCCTGATCAAGGACGCCTATATCTACGGCTGTGACTCGATCATGCTGGACCTGGAAGACGCTGTGGCCGAAAACCAGAAAGACGCCGCACGCTTCAGCCTCTATCACGCGCTTACGACGATTGACTATGGCGACACCGAGGTCATCGTGCGCATCAACGGCCTGGATACCCCGCACTGGCAGGAAGACATCCGCGTGTGCGTGGCAGGCGGCGCGGACGGCATCCGCATCGCCAAGTGCGAAAGCGCGCAGGACGTCAAGACCGTGGAAGCGGCTGTGGAAGCGGCCGAGCGCGAGTTTGGCGTGGAAGTGGGCCGTACGTTGCTGATGGCGGCGCTGGAAAGCCCGAAGGGCATTCTCAACGCGTATGAAATCTGCACCGCGTCCGACCGTATGCTGGGCTGTGCGATTTCGGGCGGCGACTTCCGCAAGTGCATGCAGACCAAGTTCCAGAAGGATGGCATTGATATGCTGGTTGCCCGTGGCCAGATGCTTATGGCTGCGCGTGCGGCAGGCGTGCAGTGCTTTGACACGGTGTTCACCGATCTGGACGACAATGAGGGCTTTGAGGCAGAAGTCCGCCAGAACAAGGCGATGGGCTTCGACGGCAAGAGCCTGATCAACCCCAAGCAGATTCGCCTGGTTCACGAGATCTTTGCCCCGACCGAGAAGGAAGTGCTTCAGGCCGAGAAGATCGTGCGCGCCTTCCGCGAGCAGAGCGCCGCGGGTGTGGGCGTGTTCACCGTGGACGGCAAGATGATCGACGTCGCGTTTATCCCCGGCGCGGAGCGCACGCTCAAGCTGGCCAGGGCCTGCGGCATGTATGAGGGGGACTTGTGATATGAAAAACGCAGTTGGACGCGAGATCCCGGACGAGCTGCTCGTCGGCGGTAAGGAAGTCTACCAGGGCAAGGGCTATATGGATGGCAAGTACATCAAGAAGGCCTCTCCCTGCACCCGCCGCTGCGAAAAGCCGCAGGAGAGCAAGATCGTCGATTCCATTGCACAGGCCCTGCGGGACTGCGGCGCTAAGGATGGCATGACCTTCTCCTTCCATCATCATCTGCGTGAGGGCGACTTCGTGGTCAACATGGTCATGAAGGCGGCCATCGAAGAGCTGGGCCTCAAGGATCTGACCATCGCCGCCTCTTCTCTGGGCGCGGCGCACGACCTCATTGCCGATTATATCGAGCAGGGCAAGGTCATCGGCATCCAGACCAGCGGCATCCGTGGCCGCATGGGCCAGGTTGTCTCCGAGGGCAAGCTCAAGACCACGGCGATCATCCGCAGCCATGGCGGCCGTCCGCGCGCAATCGAGGCGGGCGAGGTGCACATCGATATCGCTTTCATCGGCGCGCCGACGAGCGATTGCGTGGGCAACTGCCGCGGCATTGGCGGCAAGAGCAACTGCGGCTCGATGGGCTATGCCATGACGGATGCCAAGTACGCCGATCATGTGGTGGTCATCACCGACTGCCTGGTGGACTTCCCGAACATGCCTGCTTCCGTCGAGGCGATCGACGTGGACGCGGTGGTGGTCGTGGACTCCATCGGCAATCCGAAGAAGATCGCTTCTGCCGCGGCACGCATCAGCCAGAACCCGCGCGACCTGATGATGGCCGAGAATGTGGCCAAGGTTATCGCCTCTACGCCGTATTTTAAGGATGGCTTCTCCTTCCAGACCGGCGTCGGCGGCCCGAGCCTCGCTGCAAACCTCTTCCTGGAGAAATTCATGGACGAGCGAGGCATCAAGATGGGCTGGGCGATCGGCGGCATCTGCAAGCCGATGGTCGAGCTGCTCAAGAAGGGCAAGATCGGCAAGGTCATCGACGTGCAGGATTTCGATCTGGATGCCGTCAACAGCATCAACCAGACGCCTGGTCACTATGAGATGAGCGCAAGCCAGTATGCCAACCCGGCGAACAAGGGCGCGTTTGTCAACAAGCTCGACTTTGTCGTTCTGGCTGCACTGGAGATCGACACCAACTTTAACGTCAACGTGCTCACCGGTTCGGACGGCGTGCTTCGCGGCGCGCCCGGTGGACATCCCGATACCGCGGCGGGCAGCAAGTGCTGCATCATCGTGACGCCGCTCGTGCGCGGCCGCATGGCGACCGTCTGCGAGAACGTTGTGACCGTCACCACGCCGGGCGATTGCGTGGATGTGCTGGTTACCGATTACGGCATCGCGGTCAACCCGCTGCGCCCCGACCTCATCAAGTGCCTGGATGACGCGGGCATCGAGCATGTGAGCATTGAGTCGCTCAAGGAAAAGGCGTACAGCATCGTCGGACGGCCCGATCCGGTGCAGTTTGAGGACAAGGTCGTCGCCGTGCTCGAAGCGCGCGATGGCACCATCCTCGATGTGGTGCGCCAGATCAAGCCGTATACGTTCGAAGACTGATCTATTTTCACTTTACCCTCCATTTCCATTTCCATAAGCGCTGCGGGGAGCCGGGCAAAAGCCTGTGCTCCCCGTAGTCATTTTGGGGGATGCGCAAACATCTGACGACATCGTGGTAAAGCGTAGAAGAAGGCGTGGTTATACGGGGCAATCTCTTGCTTTTTTGGTTGACTCGATGATATATTTATGATAAAATATAAAAGGAAAGGGGTCGATACGGGATCTGCCTCTCACCGATCTGCTGTAAAGGAGAAAACGGCATGATGATGAAGAAATGGGTATCCTGTTTGCTGTCGCTGGCACTCGTGCTGAGCGGCGCAGTCGCACTGGCGGAAGGGTTCGCTGCCGGAACGTACACCGGCACGGCGCAGGGCTTCGGCGGCGATGTGACGGCGACCGTCACGCTATCGGAGACGGAGATCACCGACATTCAGGTTGTCGGGGATCAGGAGACGGACGGACTGGGCAGCGTGGCGATTGAGCAGCTTCCGCCGAAGATGCTCGAGGTGCAAAGCCCCAATGTGGATGCGATGTCGGGCGCGACGGTGACGTCAAATGCGATCATCGAAGCGGTAACGGCGGCGCTTTCGCAAGCGGGGGTGGATGCCTCGGCGCTGGTGCCCAAAGAGGCTGAAGATAAGGCGCTGGAAGAGCAGACGCTTGAGGCGGATGTGGTGGTCATCGGTGCGGGCGGCGCCGGCATGACGGCGGCCATCACTGCGCATGAGGCGGGCAAAGAGGTCATCCTTCTGGAGAAGATGCCCTATGCCGGAGGCAATACGACCAAGAGCACGGGCGGCATGAATGCTGCAGAGACCTCGGTGCAGGCGGAGCTGGGCATTGAGGACAGCGTGCAGACATTTATCGACGATACGATGACCGGCGGCAAGAATGTGAATGATCTGGCGCTGGTGACGACGATGGCGGAAAACTCGGCCGAGGCGATCGACTGGCTGGCTTCCATCGGCGCGCCGCTGCCGGAGGTATCCTTCTCCGGCGGTGCGACCAACAAGCGCATTCACCGCCCGGAAGGCGGCGCAGCGGTTGGCCCGTATCTGGTGGAGAAGCTGCTGGCCAAGATTGGCGAAGATGAGATTTCCCTGCTGTATAACACCGAGGCAACGGAGCTGATCGTGGAGGACGGCGCCGTGACCGGTGTGAAGGCGACGGGAGATGGCATCAGCTACACGATCAACGCCAAGGCGGTTGTGCTGGCGACGGGCGGCTTTGGCGCGAACCTTGAGATGTGCGCGGAGTATAACCCGGATCTGGCGGGCTTTGTCACCACAAACAGCCCGTGCGCGACAGGCGACGGCATCAAGATGGCGGAAGCAGCCGGTGCGGCGACGGTGGATATGGAGCAGATTCAGATTCACCCGACGGTATATCAGGCGACCAGCCTGATGGTGACGGAGTCTGTGCGCGGCGGCGGCGCGATCCTGGTCAATGCCTCCGGCGAGCGCTTTATCGACGAGATGGAGACGCGCGACGTGGTTTCCGCGGCGGAAATCGCGCAGGAGGGCGGCTATGCCTATCTGGTGTTTGACCAGGCGCAGCGTGACAACCTCTCTGCGATCGACAGCTACGTATCCAACGGCCTGACGGTGCAGGCGGATACCATCGAGGACCTTGCAACACAGATGGGTGTGGACGCGGCGAACCTGCAGGCCACCGTGGAAGCGTGGAATAAAGCGGTTGCCGAGCAAAATGATGAGGCGTTCGGCCGCACGACCGGCATGGATGTGGATATCTCCGTGGCGCCGTTCTATGCGATTCAGATTGCGCCGGGCATCCATCACACGATGGGCGGCGTGAAGATCGATACGACGGCCTCCGTGATCGGCGTGGATGGCGAGCCGATTCCCGGCTTGTTTGCGGCGGGCGAAGTGACCGGCGGCGTGCACGGCGCCAACCGGATCGGCGGCAATGCCGTGGCGGATATCATCGTCTTTGGCCGCATTGCGGGCCAGAGCGCGGCAGACTACGCAGGCAAGTGATGGACAAAGACAATTTTGTAGCCATGCAGGGGGAGAAGACCGGAGGGGTTTTCTCCCCCTTTTAAGCGGGAAGCTTGCTGCGTGAAAAGCAGGACATGGCATCGGTGGGATGCCCGAAGAAGCGGGGCAATTTTATCCGGGCGATGGCCTATCCAGGCTTGACAAAATTGTGCAAAACGTCAATAATATACATATCAGAATATGTCTTCGCCGCCTCTGCGGCGGGAAAAGATGTGGAGGAACGAACGATGAACAGGCAGTGGGCTGCATATCGTGACAGCGAGGCATTTGCCGCGCGTGTTGCAACGCTTTATGGCGCCGGGCAGGATGTGCTTGAGGCGCAGAAGGAGCGCTATGGCAAGCTGGTGGAGCGCTATGAGCGCCGCTTCGGCCAGACACAGGAGGAGCTGTGCTTCTTCTCTGCGCCGGGACGCACGGAGATCGGCGGCAATCACACCGATCACAACAACGGCCGCGTGCTTGCCGCTGCCGTCAACCTGGACACCGTCGCCTGCGTGAGCAAGACGCAGGATGGCATCATCGTCGTGGACAGCGAAGGCTTCCCGCCGATCACCGTGGATACGAAGGATCTGGCGGTGTGCGAGGCGGACTTTGGCACCACGCTGTCGCTCATCCGCGGCACGGCGGGCGTGATGCGCGACATGGGGTATAAGATCGGCGGCTTCAGGGCGACGGTTTCCAGCTCGGTGCTGCGGGGCAGCGGCCTGTCTTCGTCGGCGGCATTTGAGGTGCTCATCGCGGCGATTCTCGATGGCCTGTATAACGGCTTTGTTGTGGATTCCAAGTTGCGCGCTGTCATCGCCCAGAAGGTGGAGAATGTGTACTTTGGCAAGCCGTGCGGCCTGATGGATCAGATGGCGTCCTCCGTGGGCGGCATGGTGACCATCGATTTTGAGACGGCGGATGCCAAGGTGGAGGCCATCGCGTGCGATTTCGCGGCGAAGGGCTATGCGCTGTGCGTGGTGAACACCGGCGGCAACCATGGCGACCTGACGGATGACTATGCGGCCATCCGCACGGAGATGGAGGCCGTGGCGGCGCAGTTTGGCAAGCATGTGCTGCGCGAAGTGCCGCAGGAGCAGGTGGAAGCCCATATCGGAAAGCTGCGCGGCGCAGTCGGCGAGCGCGCCATTCTGCGTGCGCTGCATTTCTACGATGACAATGCGCGCGTGCTGGAGCAGGTGGCTGCGATCCGCGCGGGCGATCTGGATGCGTTCTTCGATGCGGTGAATCGTTCTGGCGACAGCAGCTGGAAGCTGCTGCAGAACGTCTATGCGCGCCCCAATGAGGAGCAGATGGCGCTGGCCATCGAGATGAGCCGCCGTTTCCTGCATGGCGATGGCGCGCAGCGCGTGCATGGCGGCGGATTTGCCGGCACCATCCAGGCCTATGTGCCGCTTGCAAGGCTCGCTGACTACGTGAAGATGATCGAAGCGGCGTTTGGCGCAGGCAGCTGCACCCCGCTGATGATCCGCCCGGAAGGCGCCGTCATGATGCCCATGAAGGCGTGATGTGCCCGGGTGAGAGGCGTTGCCTTGGGTACCGTCCCAAACGGGATCGGACATGCGTGATATTGTAAACGGATGATCAGAGAGCCGTTTTTCCTCTGCGCATGAGGGAAAACGGCTCTTTTCTTTGCACTGCGGGGCGCATCCCCTTGAGTTTTTTGACGCCATCTGTTACAATAAAATGTAAACTTCTGCACATCACGGCAGGTATGACAAGGAGAATGCACCCATTATGGATATGAAACAGAGAATCGCAGAGGAGATTGCCAAGGCGGAAGCGTGCTGCTTCACCGGCTGCGGCGTCGGTGCAAAAGAACTGGCGGGCATGATGGAGATTCCGCCGGATAAGAAGCTGGGAGATTATGCCCTGCCGTGTTTCCGGCTTTCCAAGTCGCTGCACAAGGCCCCGCAGATGATCGCTTCGGCGCTGGCCGAGCGCATCGGCTGCGAGGAGATCGAGCGCGTGGAGGTGGTCGGCGGCTACCTCAATGTGTTCCTCAACCGCAGCTGCCTGGCGCGCACCATCGTGGAGACGGTGCTGGCGCATCCCGGCCGCTGGGGCGCAAGCGACGTGGGCAAGGGAAAGACGGTGTGCCTGGATTACTCCTCCATCAACATCGCCAAGCGTTTTCACATCGGCCACCTGTCTACGACCATGATCGGCCACAGCCTCAAGCGCATCTATGATTTCAACGGCTATACCACCGTGGGCATCAATCACCTGGGAGACTGGGGCACGCAGTTTGGCAAGATGATCTGCGCCTATAAGAAGTGGGGCGACCGCCGCACGGTGGAGGAGGGCGGCGTGCAGGCGATGGTGGATCTGTACGTGCGTTTCCATCAGGAGGCGGAGAAAGATCCGTCGCTTGAGGATGAGGGCCGCGCGTGGTTTAAGAAGATCGAGGATGGCGACGAAGAGGCCATGGCCATCTTCACCTGGTTTAAGGAAGTCACGCTCAAGGACACGCAGCGGGTGTATGACCTGCTGGGCGTGACGTTTGACTCGTATGCCGGTGAGAGCTTCTACAACGACAAAATGGAACCTGTGGTCGAAGAGCTGCGCGAAAAGGGGCTGCTCGTCGAGTCTCAGGGAGCCCACGTGGTCATGCTCGACGAATACGACATGCCGCCTGCCATCGTCCTGCGCAGCGACGGCGCCACGCTGTACATCACGCGGGACCTGGCCGCTGCGTTCTACCGCCACAACACGTATCACTTTGACAAGTGCCTGTACGTGGTGGCCTATCAGCAGAACCTGCACTTCAAGCAGCTCTTTAAGATCATCGAGCTGATGGGCCATGACTGGTACAAGGGCATGGAGCACGTCTCCTTTGGCATGGTCAGCTATGAGGGACGCGCGCTGTCCACGCGCGAGGGATATGTCGTTTACCTGGAGGACCTGCTGAACAAGGCGGTCGAAAAGGCGCGCGAGATTATCGAGGAAAAGAGCCCGAACCTGCCCAACAAGGATGAGGTTGCCCGCCAGGTGGGTGTGGGCGCAGTGGTGTACTTTGACCTGCACAACGACCGCACCAAGGATATCGATTTCCGCTGGGAGCGTGCGCTCAACTTCGACGGCGAAACGGGCCCGTATGTGCAGTATACCCATGCGCGCTGCTGCTCTGTTCTGCGCAAGGCCCAGGCGTTTGAGGGGGCGCAGGCCAACTATCAGACGCTCACCGATGACGAGGCTTGCGACGTGCTGATGCTGCTTGCCCGCTTCCCGGAGACGATCAGCAAGGCGATGGAGGCAAATGAGCCCTCGCTCATCACGCGCCACACGACGCAGCTGGCGCAGGCGTACAACAAGTATTACTTTGAGCACCGCATCATGGATGAGAGCGATCCGGAGGGAACGGCTGCCCGCCTGAACCTGACCCGTGCGGTGAGCGATGTGATCAAGACGGGGCTGTATCTGATCGGCGTGGAAGCGCCTGAGCGGATGTAAGCCGGTTGGGATGGCTCAAAAACCGCACCAAGCGGAGAGAAAAAGATGGAGGGGAAAAAATCCCTCCACCAGGCTTGGGCAGGAGAATGACGATCCCCTTGTCGTGAAGAGAGGAAGGGCGCAACATGGATATTTTCGCGCTGAAGGCGCTGCTGCTGGACATCGACTGCATGACGGCATTGCGCCATGTGACGGAAAACCCGGCGGTGGCATCGCTCATCCGCCTGTGCCGCGTCTGCGCGCAGGAGCAGCAGGATGCGGGCGAGCTGGTCAGCGCCTATTGCGCTGCCTATGATGCCTGGCTGGGTGCGGCGGCCAAGGGGCGCGGCGGCTTTGTGCGCGAGACGCTGGAAGCCGTGCTCTTTGAAGAGAGCGCCGCGGCGTCGCTCTGTGCCCGCATGGACGAGGTGCCGTACAGCCTGATGAATGCGCTGGCGAATGACCTTGACGTGCTGGGGCGGCTGGCCTCCATCGAACCCGCCATGTTTCTTCTGCTGTGTGAGCGCGCGGGGATGCCAGGGCAGATGGCGGCGCGCTTGCCGGTGTGGGAACCTGTGCTGGGCGGCGAGGCGTTTGATTCGCGCATCGACAAGGACATGCTTTCAAGAGACGGCGCGCGCCGCGTGGCGGCATTCTTCCGCAAGCATGGCACCGGTTTGTTTGCCCGCTGCCCCGGCTGCACGTGGGTGGGGGTGAGCAGCGCCTATCCGCTTGGCTTGCGGGGCATTCGCCAGCCTGACCCCATCCGGCTGGAGGACATGGTGCTCTATGAGCAGCAGCGCGGCACGCTGGTGGAGAATACCCGCCGCCTGCTTTCGGGACACTATGCCTGCAACATCCTGCTCTATGGCGACAAGGGTACGGGCAAGTCGGCCACGGTCAAGGCGCTGCTGACCAGCCTGTGGCGCGAGGGGTTGCGCATTGTGGAGGTGCCGCTGGCCCATCTGACCAATCTGCCGCTCATTTTTTCCATTCTGCGCGAACAGCCCTGCAAGTTTATTGTCTTTGTGGATGATCTGGCGTTTAACGATTCCTGCCCGGAGTATACGGCGCTCAAGACTGTGCTGGAGGGCGGGCTGGAGGCACGGCCTTCCAATGTGGTGGTCTATGCCACGAGTAACCGGCGCAACATCGTGCGCCAGCGCTTTTCGGAGCGCCAGGACGATGTCAACGAGCGCGATACGCTGGAGGAAAAGTTCTCCTTGGCGGATCGCTTTGATCTGCGGCTCACGTTCGCTGCGCCGACGCAGGAGGGGTATTTCACCATCTGCCGCGCGCTGCTTGATGCGCAGGGCATCGCGTATGACTGGGATGAGCTCATGCCGCGTGCGCGCGCGTGGACGGTCAGCCACAACGGCTGCTCCCCGCGCATTGCCAGGCAGTTTGTGGATTATATTGCAGGCGAACGCCCCGGTCCTGAGGGCGTAGCCGAACCCCATCACGAATGAAAAAGGCGGGAGGCTTGGCGGCCTCCCGCTTCGGTGTATCTGTAAGAGCCAATTTGCCGCAAGGGGCGGTTTTGACGCGTCACCGGCTGCCGGATTTCTGGTGGCGTGCCAGCGCGGCATTCAGGCGCTCGGTATCGCGTTCCTGCTCAAAGCGCTGCCCGATGAGCATGCAGAGGAATCCGGCGAGCATGAGCGCGCCCAGGGCCATGTCTGCGGCCAGCCCCAGCGGATCGAGCCAGCCCAGGCAGGCGCTGGCTGCAAAGGTCATGAGCGCAGATGCGAGCGCCCAGAGCATTGCGCGCGCCGCAAATATGCCGCCCGAAAAGTCGGTGGTGTCGGGTACCAGCACGGATTGCAAAATGGCGACTGCAAAACTGAGGATGAACATCTCCAGCAGCACGAGCAGAGAGAGGGATGTCTGCCCATTGAGCGCCAGAATCAGGCCGCATACAAAGACGATGGCGGCAAAATAGATGCCCATATAGAGCTTGGTGTTCATCCCCCAAAGATAGAATTTCTTGAAACCAGTCATGCAAATGCCTCCTTGTCAGGGGTTGTGAAGCGCGCTTCTGAGCGCGGCTGCGTAGTGACGGGAAATGAGAATCTGCTCACCGTTTTGCATCGTGGCAAGGATGCGCCCGCCGGCCCTGCTTTTCAGGTGCGTGATGGCGCCCAGACGCACCACCATCGCCTTGGCGCAGCGCACGAATGCACAGGAAAGCGATTCCAGCTCGGACAGGGAGAGCGGCGTGGTCAGCACGCTGTCGCATGTGTAGAGAAACACGCTGCGGTCGACGTATTCGGCATAGAGCACGTCGGCCGGGTGCAAAAAACAATGCGCATCCTGTGAGCGGGCGGGGATTCGCTTATCCGCATCGCGCAGCAGTGCCAGCAGGGCACGGATGTGCGGCGCGTTGGGATCGGGGCAGCGCAGAATGAGCGATTCTTCCCCGGCTTGTTCGACGGTGATGTGCAGAAAGATCACCTCCCCTGGAAATGTGTGGGAAAGCGGCCGCTTTCACTGTGCTCAGTATAGCAGGGGCGGGCCGCGCAAACAAGCGCGCGGGGAGCAAGTGGCATGACAAGGTGCGCAAGATGCACGGAACGAAAACGGACGGAAAGGAAGTCATCATGAGCGGCAGAAAAAAACAGACCTGGATCGCCCGGACGCTGGTTGCGTTGGCGGGTTTTGCTTGTGCGCTGGTTCTGGGCGGCGTGTTTTATGCCACGATGGTCTACCAGCTCGCGGGGGAAGAAAGCGCTGCACAGGTCACATCGGCGCAGCAGGCGTCCATTGAACCGCTTGCGCGAACGGCCGACGTTCAGTCGCAGTTTCCTGGGGCGCTGCTTGCTTTGAACGGCGGAACGCTCCTCTCCGAGCAGGCTGAGGATGTGGAGATGGGGGGCGAGCGTTGCCGCGTGGTGACCCGCACGTATGCGCTGGCAGACGATACCCGGGTCTTGGCGGTCAGCGCCACACCGGCCGCCTATCTGGAGCGGCTCTCTGCGGAAAACTGGCAGGCCCAGCTGATCACGGGGTTTGTCGTGGGCGAGATGGATGCCGTGTACGCGCTCTGCGGAAACCGGGGGATGCTTTCTGCGCGCGACGGGGCATGCATCTACATGATCGAGGCCGAGGCGGACGAACAAACCCTCTACGCCCTGGGAACGGCCGCCTATCTCGAACAAACGCCCTGACGAGCGGCGGTCATACGAGCCGTCAGCATCCGGCGCGGGAGAGCTCCTCTTTGGTAAAGACAAAGGGTTTGGTAAAGGGCAGGAGGCTGGTGCGAACGGTGATCACATCGCCCGACACGCGAACGGCCAGCTGAATGGGACGCTTGGAGAACGCGCCTTTTTCGGGCGCGATGAACAGCGATGTGGGGCCATCCTGCTCGAGCAGTGAGGCCTGCTGGGCGCGAATGAGATGGCAGAGAACCTGCTGTCTGGTCATGTGAAGCCTCCTCAAATGAATATGAAGATTGTTTCGCGCTTTTCCCGCCGTTTCCCTGCCGCGGAGGGATTGCAATTTATGCCGGTATCGCGTATCATGGGGGTATGATTGCCGAAACTGCATTTGCGAAGGGAGAAAACCATGGATATTAAACAGGAAGCACTCAAAAAGCACTATGAATGGCAGGGCAAGCTGGAAATTACCCCGCGCACGCATGTGACCAACAGCCTGGAGCTGTCCTTGGCGTATACGCCTGGGGTGGCGGAGCCGTGCCTGGCCATTCGGGATGACTATGAAAAGAGCTTTGCGCTGACCCGCCGGGCCAATATGGTGGCGGTGATCACCGATGGTTCGGCCATTTTGGGGCTTGGCGACATTGGCCCGGAGGCGGGAATGCCGGTCATGGAGGGCAAGTGCGTGCTCTTTAAGGAGTTTGCCGGAGTGGATGCATTTCCTCTGTGCATCCGCACGCAGGACGTCGATGAGCTGGTGCGCACCATTTATCTGATTTCGGGCAGCTTTGGCGGCATCAATCTGGAGGATATCGCGGCGCCGCGTTGCTTTGAGGTTGAACGCAGGCTCAAGGAGCTGTGCGATATTCCCGTTTTCCATGATGACCAGCACGGAACGGCTGTCGTCGTAGCTGCGGCAATGCTCAATGCGCTGCGCGTGGTGAACAAGAAGATGGATGCGGTGCGCGTGGTCATCAATGGCGCGGGCAGCGCGGGAGTGGCCATTGCCCGGCATCTGCTCAACCTCGGCGTGCAGGATCTGATTCTCGTCGATCGGTTTGGCATCATCTGCGAGGGCGTGGAGGGGCTGAATGAGGCGCATGAGCAGATGAGCCATATCACCAATCCGCGCCACATTCGTGGCACGCTTGCCGATGCCATGCGCGGTGCGGATGTGTTCATTGGCGTGAGCGCGCCCGGCGTGGTCAGCCGGGAGATGGTTGCCAGCATGAATGCGGGGGCGTGTGTGTTCCCCATGGCTAACCCCGTGCCGGAGATTCACCCGGATGAGGCGCGTGCTGCCGGCGCGGCCGTGGTGGGCAGCGGCCGCAGCGATTACATCAACCAGATCAACAACGTGCTTGCATTCCCCGGCATTTTCCGCGGCGCGCTTGACTGTCGCGCCAGCGATATCAACGAGGCGATGAAAATGGCCGCCAGCTATGCGATTGCGGGCCTGGTCAGCGACGAGGAGCTTTCGCCTGAATATATCATCCCCAAGGCGTTTGATCCCCGCGTGG
>DVJV01000053.1 GCA_018716525.1 Candidatus Ventricola gallistercoris | reverse complement strand
TCGACGTGGACGCCCTCTCTTCTGCGACTCTTCTTTCTCAAAATAGGGTTTCAGCCGTTCCCATTCGCTATCGCTTAATTCATATCTCCGAATACTCTTTGCCATTCGAATCACCTCTTAAGTGTAATTCGACTGCTCTCCCTATTTTTCCCGTTTCTTTTGCATATTTTCTCAGTGATTACTTGATTTTATTCTTTTAGAAACACACTCTAAAGAAAGCGGATTGCCCTCCGACACGGCTTCACACTTTTGCAAATGCAAGCGTGCACGCAGCCCCACGCGGCAAGGGAATGAATGCTCATTGCGCAATCCGCAGCGCGCCGCAGATCCCCATCCGCGCAGACACATCAGGCGCGACCTGAATGGCATTGGGAAGGCCGAGCGCCAGCATCACATCCGAAAAGGCGCGTTGAAGCGGCGGTTTCCCCGCAATCAGGATCTGAACATCGGGAATATCGGGAACAAAGCGCCTCATGGCCAGCACATCCTGCGCCAGCACCGCGCCGAGCAAATAGCTGCGCAGGCGAACGCCGTCAATACCGCCGAGCTGGTTGAGTATGCGTCCGGCAAAAGCCGCGCGGCCAAGGCCATACTCCGCACACTCCATCGCCCCCCTGCGGGCCAGTTCCTCATCATAGGTTTCCGCCGAGGCAAATGCTCCGCCGACGGCATCGGCGAGGATGGTGTGATGCGTCAGCGCATCCAGCATTTCGCCTGAAATGGAGGTCATGCATCCCAGGATGGTGCCCTTTGCATCCAGGCGCACAAACTTGTTGTGCGAACCGGGCAGAATCATCACACAGGGCTGCTGGAGCCGGAGCAGATCGAACAAGCCGACCGCCTCCGTCTCCTCCCCGCGCATCATATCCATGCCGGAGACATTGGCAAGCGTCACCGCGTCGCGGGTATTGCGAACCCCGGGGATAAACGAAATGGGAAATGGCGCAACATCCTGAAATACCGCGGTTTTCATGCCTTCGTGCAGCTCAGAAACCCCAGCGGGCGCAGGCAGATGCGCAATCTCCAAAAGCCCCATATTGCTGGTAATCATGCCGTAGGCCACGCACCGGCGCACATCCTTGGGCGTCAGCCCTGCCTTTTCAAGCGCCTGCGCGATGCTCTCGGAGAGCATCGCTTTCAGCCTGCCATTGTGCCCGTCGATCGCCGTATGCCGGACGCCTCCGGGGCGTTTTTCCTGTGCCAGAACCTTTCCGTCTTCATCCGTGAGCACAACCCTGAGGTTGGTCGTTCCGCAGTCGATCAGCATGAAAGCGCTCATCGTGCCGCCTCCCACTGCGCAATTGCCTGCGTGAACTCGCGTGCCCTCGCCTCAATCGCCGCATACTCTCCGCGTTTCACCGCGCTGCCGAGCACAAGCTGGCCGCCAACGCCGAAGCCGCATACGCCGGCATCGAGAAAATCCTTCACGTTTTCCGGCTTCACGCCGCCCACTGCGCTCACCGGAATGTGGCACAGCGGACCCCGGATGGCCTTCAAATAGCCAAGCCCCAACTCCCCCGCCGGGAACAGCTTGACGATATCCGCACCGGCGTTCCACGCCGTCACGATCTCCGTGGGCGTCAGGGCGCCTGGCATGGATACCATGCCCAGCTCCCGGGTCCTCTGAATCACACCAACATTGACATCCGGAGAAATGACCAGCGTGGCGCCTGCCTCGTGCGCGGCCTCCACCTCCTGCACGGTGAGCGCCGTTCCACAGCCCACGATCACCTGATCTCCATAGCGTTCAACGGCATGCCGGATCTTCGCGGCATTCTCCTGCAGATAACCGGGCCGGTCGTGATCGAATGTAAATTCCAGAACGCACACGCCGCCATTCACCAGCGCAGACACGACGCCATCGAGTTTTTCCATGGGCACGCCGCGCAAAATGGCAACCAAACGCTTCTTTCGGATGACGCTGAGCGTTTCATCGTGACCGTATTTCATAGGCAGCTTCCTCTCTTTTAGCAGCGGGCATTTACCACTCTGCGATGATGCCGTCGCTGTCGCGCCAGACCGGATTATGCCAGTCGTGCCCCTTAAGGGCCATCTCGCGCACATACTCCTCGTTGACATCAATGCCCAGGCCCGGCTTGGTCAGCAGCGCGCACATGCCGTCCTGATAGGTGAACACCTCGGGATTCTTGATGTAGTTGAGCAAGTCGTAGCCTGCGTTGTAATGGATACCCGCACTCTGCTCCTGAATGAAGGCGTTGGGGGTGCAGAAATCCACCTGGAGGCAAGCCGCCAGCGCAATCGGCCCAAGCGGGCAGTGCAGTGCCACCGCAACATCAAACGCCTCTGCCATCGCTGCAATCTTGCGCGCTTCCAGGATGCCGCCGCAGTGGCTGACATCCGGCTGGATGATGTCCACACCGCCGCGCGTGAGCATGTGCTTAAAGCCCCAGCGGGTGAAATTGCGCTCGCCTGTCGCGATCGGGGTATGGCAAGTGCGCGCAAACTCGAGGAACTCATCCTCGTTTTCGCAGAGCACCGGTTCTTCCACAAACATGAGGTTGTACGGCTCCAGCATTTTGATCAGCTGCTTGGCCATCGTCTTATGCACGCGCCCATGGAAGTCCACCGCGATCCGCATGGACGGGGCAACCTCCCGAATGGCCGCCACACGGGCAACCGTCGCCTCGAGCTTGTCATAGGTGTCAATCCAGCGCAGTTCATCCGTGCCATTCATCTTCACGGCGCGGTAGCCCTGCGCCATGGCTTCCTTTGCCGCCTCGCCCGTATCGCGCGGGTGATCGCCGCCGATCCAGCGGTACACCTCGATCTGGTCGCGAACCTTGCCGCCCAGCAGCTCATAGACCGGCACGCCCAGCGCCTTGCCCTTGATATCCCACATGGCCTGCTCGATGCCCGAAAGCGCGCTGGTCAGGATGGGGCCGCCACGGTAGAAGCCCGCGCGGTACATCAGCTGGAAGGCGTCCTCCACGTCAGTCGCGCTGTGGCCGATCAGCTGCGCCCCCAGCTCCTTGACCGCGGCTGCAACCGTATCCGCCTTTCCCTCGCAAACCGGCTCGCCCCAGCCCACGAACCCATCGTCCGTGGTCATCTTGAGGAACAGCCACCGGGGCGCCACCTTAAACAGCTCGATCTTATCAATTTTCATATGCAGCACCCTCCGTTATCACAAAATTCCATACCGCTTAAACGCTTCCGTCGCGCTCATGCCGGCGCGGATGGCCTTTCCCACCGTCTTTTCGCCGGTGGCCTTTTCCCAAGCGCGGCGCACAACCTCCGCCTCTACGCGCTTTGGAATGATGACGACTCCTTCCAGATCGCCAAATACAACGTCGCCCGGATCAACATGCGTCTGCCCGATATCAATGGGCACACGCCACGCCGTCACCCTGCCCCGGGGCGCCTGATCCTGGCTGTACCTGCCCGTGCTGAAGCACGGGAAATCCAGCGCCAGAATGCCGTTTGTATCCCGGTGGGGGCCATTCATCACCGTGCCTGCCGCGCCGAGAGCCTTCATGCGGGTGCACATCAGCTCTCCCACAACTGCATAGTCGGGCGAAGAGCCGGAGCAAAGGTAGATTTCATTTTTCTTCAGCCCATCCAGCGCGTCAAGCATATAGCCAAACGTGGGTTCGCCGGGAACGCTTTCCCCCGTCGTGGGCAGATCCTCCTCGCGCACCGTCATCGCACGGCCGCACACCACCATATCCTCGCGGATAGGCTGGATCTCCCTGGGCAGGAACTGATGGTAGAGCCCCATCTGGTCAAGAATATCGCCGATGACCGCCGAATACAGCTCCTCACGCATGAGCGCGAACAGCTCATCGTCATTCTTCCACTCGATCATAGTATCCTCCTAATACCGCACCTTCTGCGGCAGATTTGCTCGCTGCCTGATAGAGCTTCAGGTATCCATCCGGAATGCACTTTTCAGGCCGTTTCCATGTCTTGGCGCGTTCGCTGAGCGTCTGCTGGGGCACGTTGAGCGTCAGCTTCCTTGCCGGAATGTCGATGCTGACCTCGTCGCCATCCTCCACCAGCGCCAGCAGTCCGCCCTCATACGCCTCGGGCGATATGTGCCCCACAAACAACCCCCGGTTGCTGCCTGAGAAACGCCCGTCCGTAATCAGCGCACAGGAGTCAGACAGGTTCATGCCCTCCAGCGCCTTCATCGGGCGGTACATCTCCGGCATTCCCGGGCCGCCCTTGGGCCCCTCATACCGCAAAACGATGCAGGTGCCCGGCTTGATGCAGCCGTTCCAGATCGCGTCCACGGCCTCCTGCTCGCTATGGAACACGCGCACCTTGCCGGTAAACGTCAGAAGGTGAGCGGGCACCGCCGCCGGCTTGACCACCGCGCCCAGGGGCGCCAAATTGCCCTCCAGCACCACAACGCCGCCCGTCTTTGAAAACGGCTCCTGCGCTGTTTTGATCACCTCACGGTGACGCGACGGCTCCACCTGAGAAAGCACCTCTCCCAGCGTCTTTCCGGTACAGGTCATGGCGTCAAGATGCAGGCTCTCCTTCAGTTCCCAAAGCACGGCGGGCACTCCGCCTGCGTGATAAAAGTCCACCATGTCATAGGCGGAAGCCGGGTAGACCGATGCCACCTGCGGAATCCTCCGGCTGAACTCATCAAAGCGGGAGAGCGGCAGATCGCCAAGCCCCGCTTCCCGGTGAATGGCCTGCAGGTGCATGATCGCATTGGTCGAGCCGCCCGTCGCCATGATCAGGGCGATGGCATTTTCAATGCTGTCGCGCGTGATGATCTGGCGGGCCGTCAGCTTCCTTTCCACCAGGCGCATCACCATGCGCCCCGTTTCATACCCCGCCTGCATCCGCCTGGCATCCACCGCAGGGATCGCTGCGCAACCCGGCAGCGACATGCCCAGCGCTTCGGCGACCATGCCCATCGTGTTGGCCGTGCCCAGCATGGCGCAGGAGCCGACGCAAGGCTCTGCAAGGTCTTCAATCCGCTTGAATTCGCGCTCGTCGATCTCGCCGCGCTGTTTCCAGCCGATGGCCTCGGTGACGATATTGCCGTCGTAATCCTTGCCGCCGTAGCGCGCGGGGTACATCGGGCCCCCGTTTAAAAAGATGGCGGGCAGGTCGAGCCGGGCGGCAGCCATGAGCATGCCCGGCACGATCTTGTCGCACGAGCCCAGCAGCACAATGCCGTCAAAGCGGTGCGCGCGCACCATGCACTCCACAGAGGCGGTGATTACATCCCGCGAAGGCAGGATGTATCTCATGCCCATGTGCCCTTCTGCAATGCCGTCGCAAGGCGCGATGGTGGAGAACGTCATGGCGGTACCGCCCGCGGCCTCAATTCCGCGCGTCACCTGGTCGGCCAGCTGGTTGAGGTTGGCGTGGCCCGGCGTCGCATTCGTATAGGAATTGATCACCGCGATCAGCGGCCGGCTGAGCGCCTCGTCTGTAAAGCCCATCGACTTATACAGTGCGCGCTTGAGCGCCCCCTTGTCCCCCTGCAAAAGCTCATTGTAATACTCCATGCAAAACACCTTTCTTCAGCAGAACAGTTCTGCGCAAATCACTCGCTCTGCTGCTTTAGCTTTTTCTGGGCGTCTGCCTCGCGCTTCAGCAGGCGCGGCGCAATCGCCAAAGAGAGGATCGTCATGGCAATCAGCACCATCGACGGCACGTTGCTCACCAGCGGCAGCAGCGCACCGCGGCTGAGCATCAGCGCCCGGCGAAGGTTATCTTCGGCCAGCGGCCCCAATATGAAGCCCAGGATAATCGGTGTGATGGGGAATTTCAGCTTGTTCATGACGATGCCCAGCACGCCAAAGACCAGCACGACCCAGGCATCAAAGACGCGGTTGTTGATCGCAATGGCGCCCACGAGCGAGAGCACCATGATGATGGGCAGCAGAATATGCTTGGGCACAGCCAGCAGCCGCACAAAGATCTTGATGCCAAAGTACTGAAGCGTGACGCAGAACAGGTTGGCCAGCATCAGCGCGACAAAGATGCCATAGATGAAGTCGGCATTTTTGGTCATGACCAGCGGTCCGGGCTGCAGGCCATGCACCATCATCACGCCCAGCATGACGGCGGTGAATGTGTCGCCCGGAATGCCCAGCGCGAAAAGCGGAATCATGGCGCCACCAACGCAGGCGTTATTGGCTGTCTCCGAGGCAACAACGCCGCCCATATAGCCGGTGCCATATTTTTCTGGGTGCTTGGAGGTGGATTTGGAGATGGAGTAGGCCACCAGGTTGGCAGTCATGCCGCCGATGCCAGGCAGAATGCCGATAAAGGCGCCCACCACGCCGGAGAGCAGCATGTTGCCCGTCTGCTCCTTGAACTCGGCCGCGGTAAAGCCAAAGCCCTTGATCTTGTAATTGGTGACGACCTCTTCCTTCATCTTAAATGCCTTCGACGCGTTGATCAGCTCGCCCACGGCAAAAATACCGATCAGGGCGGGAATCAGATCAATTCCTGCGTCAAGCGCGTGGAAACCAAGCGTCATGCGCGTCTGGCCGTCAACCTCGCTTGCGCCGATGAACGAGCACAGCAGGCCCAGGCAGGCCACCGCGAGCCCCTTGAGCAAATTCTGGCTGGAAAGGGAGACCACCATCGTCAGGGCGAATATCGCCATCCAGAAGTAATCCGCCTTGCCAAAGTTGATGGCGATGCCTGCCACGGGACCCGAAAGGAAGAACAGCGCGGCAAAGCCGATCAGCGAACCGATAAAGGAATAGAAAATGCCCGTGCCCAGCGCCTTGCCGGCCTCACCCCGGCGGGCCATGGGCGAACCATCAAACTGGGTCGCCACATTGGAAGCGGCGCCGGGAATATTGAGCAGGATTGCAGAAATCAATCCGCCGGAACACGAGCCGATGTAGATGCCCATGATCAGGGCAAAGGCCGCCATGCGCGGCAGCTTATACGTCAGCGGAAGCACGAGAACAAGCGCCGTATTTCCGTTGAGCCCGGGCACACAGCCAAACATGACGCCCAGAAAGACGCCAAAGGCCGTCATGCCGATGCACAGCGGGTTGGCCATTTGGACGAAGCCCTGCGCAAACAACTCTAACATGATCTTGTCTCCTTATGTCACGGGTTTGCCTGCCGGCGCGATATGGCCGGAAGGCAAGTCATCAGTTCAAAACCATCCGGTACAGCTCGCTCAAGCCCAGATCCACAAACGAAACCTTGGGCACAGCCAGGCTGAACGCACAACCGAATATGAGATAAATGCCTACGGATGCGATCAATGCGATGGCAAGGCTTTTGAGCCAGCTTGAAGCGGACAGATCTGTGGACAGCAGCGTGATCTGGAAGGTCAAAAATGCAAACGTCGAAAGGGTAAAACCGATTCTGGACATGGCAAAAATGTAGCAAAAGATGAGCACCAGCGTCACCGGCATGGTGATCTGCTGAAAAAGCCGGCGGTTGGCGAGCTGCTGCGCATTCAGGCCAGTGCTCTCCTCGGTTTCGCGCTGCACGACGACCGGCTCCACCTTGCCCCGCTTTACGCGGACCAGCCACTGTACGACGATGACGGCGCCAATGACGAACATGGCCACCGCCACAATTTTCGGAATCAGATCCGGTGAAGTACGGCCACGGCCCGTGCCCAGAAAGGACTTGATGCCAAATGTCGTCCAGTAAAAGAAGGCTGCCAGCGCCATGATGACGATGCCTGAAATCAGGTCGGTGAAATTCTTTTTTTGATTCTGCTGCATAACGACACTCCTCCGAGAAAAAAGTGCGGCAGACACCCCACAGGATCCCTGCCGCACACAAGCGTAAATCAGTTGCCCATGAGTGCTTCAGCCATCGGGCGATAGACCTCCTGAACCTCCTTCATGAAGGCAACGCCCTCTTCGCCGGGCAGGAAGTTCGCACGGAAATCGTACAGGCTGAGCGCGTTGGTATAGGGCTCCATCTCCACAGCCTGACCGACGGCCTCGGTGAACTTTTCAATGATCTCCGGGTCCGTGCCCTTCTTAAAGCCGAAGTAGTAGAACCACTCTGCGCCGAACGAGAAGCCCAGCTCACCCGAGCAGGGGATATCCGGGAAATTGGCATTGCGCTCATTGCCGAACACGAACAGCGGGATGTAATCGCCGCTCTTGATGTACTCCTCGCCCTGGCTGTACAGCGCCTCCAGGATATCGACCTGGCCGCCGAGGAAGGCCACATTGCGGTCAGACGCGGAGCCGAGGTCCACACAGTCCACCTCGATGCCCAGAGCCTGCATCATCGCCAGCGCGTGCATGTGGAGCGTGCCGCCGATTTCCACCGCATAGGTCAGCTCATAGGGGTTTTCCTTTGCATAGGCAACCAGATCCTCAAACGTCTCGATGCCCTTGTCGTTGTCCTTGCGCACGAACAGGCAGTAGGTGTTGCCGCCGCCCGCCACAGCGGAGATATCCAGCGCGTCTTCCCACTTCCAGCCTTCATCCATGCGGCCGAGCAGCTCCAGCAGCAGCGTATCCACATGATGGTAGAAAACGGTGTAGCCGTCCGCGTCGCGGTTGGTCAGCTCATTCATAGCCACCGAACCCGCGCCGCCGGACATGTTGGTGACAACCACAGGCTGTCCCAGAATCTCGGTGAGGGACTGGGCAATCGCGCGGACGGTCGTGTCGGTGTCTCCGCCCGGGTTGGCCGGAATGATGATCTCGATGGCCTTCTCAGGGTAGTCAGCCAGCGCGATGGTGCAGGTAAAGACCATCACGGCAGCCAGGAGCAGAACAAGAAACTTTTTCATGGGGGTGCCTCCTTTTTTATTTTCAATACCTTCCCAAGGTATTGTTGACGACAAGCCAATGATCTCGTCAGGCATGAAATGTGATGTCAGTTTGTAACATGTCATACAACTTAGCAT
Organism: Candidatus Ventricola gallistercoris; assembly: GCA_018716525.1. Taxonomy (GTDB): domain Bacteria; phylum Bacillota; class Clostridia; order Christensenellales; family Aristaeellaceae; genus Ventricola; species Ventricola gallistercoris. Next base: position 6,568 of record DVJV01000053.1, on the reverse strand, counting down.
ATCAAAAGAGAGACTCCAACCGCTTTGGTACCTTCCCTTTAAATATCCAGGGGAAAAGGCAAATCCGGGCTATTCAGCCCCTTCGCGCCTGCATGTGCGCGCTATCCTTTTTGACGCGCTCGGCGTGCAAGCCCTGAGTCCGTGCGCCTTGGGCCGCTGTAGCCTGAGACGCAACCGACCCATTTGCACATTGCATATGGAGTATGCTTTGGTGCTTTGATTTCGCTTGGGATCAGGCGCCTTGCTTTGCACTGCCCGCGCCTTTCAGCCGGAAGGCATGGCGCGCCCGCCTGCCAAACGTCTGCTCACCTCAAAGAGGGGCACGCAAAACCGCAACGTCAACCTGTGCCGGAAATCCGGGATCATTCCCTGTTCTTAAAGAAATCTGCCAGGCGGGCAATGTTGTACTTTCCCATCTCGTCATAGCTTCTGATGACGCCCTTGACATCGCGCTTGCGCATGAGCGCAGCCAGATCCTCATGGGAGGCCATGCCAAAGTTTCCCGCCTCCGGCAGTGCATTCATCGCGTCAAACACGCTGATAAGCGGCTGCCGGTTAGACTTCATGGCATTTTCCAGATACAGATTGTGCGAGCAGCGGACGACTGCGAAGTGAAAATTGAAGTCCGCCTCATTAAACTCCTGCCGGTCAAACTGCGTCTGCTTCATCACTTCCACGCATCTGTCCAGCTCGTCAAAGTCTGCCTCTACCGCGGCCGTTTTCGACAGCGTGACCGCGCTGTATTCCACGCTCTCCCGGAATCTGAGAAAATCCCGATAGGCTTCCTCTGTCAGGTTGATGGTCTGCGTGCCAAACAAAAAGTTGCTGGGATTGGCCACATAGGTGCCCACGCCCTGTCGCGTGACGATGAGCTTTTCACTTCTCAGCTGCTGGAGCGCTTCCCGGATCACCACACGGCTCACATTAAAGGACTGGGCAAGCTTGTTTTCACTATCCAGCTTTACTCCCTCAGCCAGCTTGCCGGTGACGATCATCTCGCGCAGTTGCTGATATACGGCGTCAACCAGATTCACCTTTTCGATTTTCACAATTTCCATTCAAATGCCTCTCGCAGCCATCCGGTTTCTTGTCCTACAACTGCAACCAGTATACCGCGCTCCCATTGCATTGTCAATAGGCTCTTCCAAAAATCGCGGAATAATTTATGAAAATCGTCCTTACAAGAGACGAATTCACTTGATGAATCGACGCTTTGCATAAAATAACTGCTTAAATGCACTTGTTCGCGTAGACATTTCTATCTATTTGTGATAAGATGTATCTTGTAATACAGGTTAGCGCCATCCTGTTCAAAATGCTGCGCGCATTGTACAAGGAGACCCGATGAAGAAATTGCTTTCCCTTGAAGCCCTTCTTGCCCTGCAAAGAAGGTGCCGGTTCTCTCTGTTGCTTTCCACGCTCTTCTTTCTGATCGCCCTCTTCGCTCTGGTTTCCCGGTGGACAGCGGCCTATGCGCTCATCGTATTTTCCTGCCTGTTTTACATGCTGTCCCGCCGCTTAAGCAAACGGCGCTACGCAGAAGCCTTTACACAGGTTCGGATGCAGCATCTTTTCAGCAAAGACGGCAGGGGCTTTTCTTCCTATTCCCCTTCTGAATCCGCAGAAAACGCCCTCCATGACCGGGGGCTGATTTCGGGCCCGCCCTGCATAAGCGGCGCAAAATTCCACCACGTCGTCCACGGAACCCTGAGCGGCCTGCCTGTTTCCATCGGTGAAGCCGCGTTTGTCCGCCGAAGCGCGCAGCACGCCATCCACTCCGTTGCAGGCACGCTGATCACGGTTTCCGGCCTCCTGCCGCCGGAGGAAAAATGGGTGATCCTGCGCAACGATCCTTTCGCGTCATTCTGCGCACCGGGTGAGTATCGCTCGGCGGGCTATGCGCCCTTCGTGCCCGAGGCAGACGCCCTTCCCGCCAACACCACCGCCTGGCAATGCCCCTCTGCCTCTTGCACTTTTCTGCCTGCATGTGCTGATACGCTGGCTTCCGGCACTGCCGAGGCGCCTGCCGCGCTCGCCGCTTGCGATGGCGCGCTCTCCCTGTTCGTCACCGGCGCTTTTTATGCGCCCGGCAATGTGGATTTTTCAGCCGCCATTTCTCCGGAGGCGATCGATCGCTTTCAATTTACGCCCCTGACGCTCATTGATCAGCTTGTCAAGCACATCGCGCACGCCTGATCCGCCAGTATGCCGTGCGTTGGGACACGCTGTGGCGCCCTTTGCCACCTTGGCCCTGATTTCCACCCACATCAAAACCCCTTTGCATTTGCGCTTGGCCTTCGCTGACACAGATGCAAAGGGGCTTTCGTGCGTGCCTAAAATCAGAAGCGACGCAAAGACCGGCTTTGAGCAAAGCCCAAAGCCGGTCAAAACCCGTTTTTTCTAATCGGTTGTGCTGCAACTTTGGCCAGCCGTCATGCCATGCCTTCGTGCATCACTGGGAAATGATGTTGGTGAACAGCTTCACGCCGCCGGGAACCAGGTTGGGAACCTGACGGAAGAACGCCAGGGCCGTATAGGTGAACCGGCCTTCGCCATAAGGCGCCGTGAGGATCTGTCCATCATACTCGCGGTTCTCCTGCTCCACAGTGCCGCTGCGGATGGGCGTTTCATACGCTTCATCCCACTCCATAGGCACGTAGATCGAGCGCTCCTGCACCCAGCCATCCCAAACCGTTTCATCCAGCTTGTTGGGCGTGTTGAGGAAGGGGTGATCCTCGATCAGCACCGTGACGGGGGAATCCTCATACGTGACGCGCCACTCCAGCGACGGGTTGCCCACGGTCAGCGGATACGCGGCGTATTCCGGCTCGTAACCGTCACCGGAGGTATGATACTGCACCACCAGGTGGCCGCCATTCTTGGCATACTCCAGCAGACGGTCGTTGCACTCGACCAGGGCCGCACGGTTTCTGTAAGCGCGGATGCCCACCACGATGGTGTCATACACGCTCAGATCGCCCAGGCGCAGCTCGTCGTCATCAATGAAGGTGACATCCATGCCCAGGGAAGCCAGGGTCTCGCCCACCGTATCCAGGCCGGCAGACAGATAGCCGATCTTCCGGTTCTCATCGAAGACCAGCGGGAACACCTCAACCGTTCCCTCCGCCTGATACAGGTAGTACGTCTTGTCGATGTGCTGGTAGTCGATCACCTGCACGGTCTGGTCATCCTGACCCATGGCCACCGACAGCTTATAGGTGCCTTCCTGCACATCCACAGGCGCGGTGACCGTAAAGGTGGCCGAGCACGTCTCGCCGCTCTTGGTGAACGCAATCTCCTGAGAAGCCGGCTCCACCGTCCAGCCTTCCGGCGCAGTGAGCACCACCGTCTCCGTGGCGGCTTCCGGCGCATTGTTGACCAGCTCCACCGTGTATTCCAGCGGCTCAAACGCCTTGGCGTTGTTGATGACGATCTTCTCCGGCGCCACCTTCACCGCAAACTGCGGCAGCAGCGCAAAGGTCTCTTCCATTTCGCCCGTCATGGCAAAGGTATGCTCGCCTTCAAAGGTCACATTCGCCTTGACGTGATCGCCATGGAAAGCGTTGTAATAGTCCGCATCCTCAGTCGCCGTGAGCGTAAAGTGCTGAATCAGCGTGTTGTTGTAGCCCAGTTCGCCCTCGGTCTCGCCCTTTTCAACCGTCCAGCCCGGCATGGTTTCAAGGCTCACATCCGTAACCTTCAGATCCATGTCGCTGCCCTGATAGATTCGGACCGCCACATCCACCGGCTGTCCAGGAATGACTTCATAGTCGTCCGCAACGGCCAGCACCTGCAGGCTCGCCGCCTGGGCCATCGCGCGGTCCAGCTGCTTCTGCTTCTTCTTGAGATGGAAGCTCAGATCGTACTTCGCATCCTCATCCATAGCAGAGGCTTCCACCGCGGAAAGCGCCGCATCCACATCGGTGCGCATGACGTTCAGGCCTTCCATGACCTTTGCATTCATCGGGAACGCAGCTTCGATGTTGCGGTAATCTTCCTGAATCTTTCTGAGCTGATCCGCGATCTCCTGATCTTCCACCAGCTCCGCATAGTCGTCAAAGTCGTAGGGCAGGCCGTCGAAGAACGAAGACTCCTGCTGTGCGTCGGTGATCTTGGCCGCCGCATCCGTGGTCATCTTGAAATAGCGGTTGCCGGCCTTGGGATACGTCGTCGCGCCCATGCCCTGGCAAGCGTGGAAGCTGCGGGAATAGTCGCTGATCCGCTGATAGGTGTCGCCGTAAATGGGATCATACGCGCCGGTATCCACCGCCACGGTATAATCTTCCGCCGAACCGGGCTCATAGACCTTCTGCACCTGGTAGGCCGGCAGCCCATGCTCAGGATACATGTTCGGATCGGCCGCCGCTTCGATGGCCCGCATCGAAATCATGTACGTCGCCTGATGCTGGCCGTGCTCGCTGCGGACGTTGGACGCGTGGTGCACGAACACCTGCGGGCGATACAGGCGGATGTAGTAGGCCACACGCTCCACCAGGTAATCAAAATCCCACTTTTCCTCGGCCTCTTCCCACTTCTTAGAGAAGCCGAAGTCCATGCACGGGGAGTCGTAGTCTTCCCGGAGGATGTCATCCGTCACATCCAGAACGCGAATGGCTTCTTCAAGCTCCGCCGTTCTGAGCACACCCATGGCGTTGTGGTACTCAGGGCCAATCGCATTTTGTCCGCCCTGACCACGCGTGACGCTGACCACATGGCAGCTCACACCCTGGCCCAGGGAGAGCGCAGCCAACCAGTTCGAGCCCTCATCGTCGGGATGGGCCGCGCTGTTCATGGCAGAGGCTATGGTTCCCAGCGGCCGGATGCTCTTGATCAGCTTGATCACGCCAGGATCTTCAACCGGCTCATTGAGCACCGCCGCGCTGGCCGTAGGAAGCATGGTCACAAGCATCATAATCGCAGCCATGATGGCCACGAGCCTTTGCAGTTTCCTCATTTGGTTTACCCCTTTCTGACAGGTTGCTTATTCCGATTCCAATAGTGCATTTCCGGCCGGATCGTGCCTGGCTCCCTCCTTTTTCCCTCCGGCTTCCAAGTTTGATGTCGTCTCTTCTTACTTGCAATAACTTAATATCTTATTGCAAATAACTTGCCAAATCACTGGGACAAACAGCTGCCCTTGCCGCGCTCTGCCTGCGGCAGATGCTCTTTGCGGCTTACAGGCTCATTTGCACGCGCCCCTCAATTATTTTCGTGTTGCAAATAAGTCAGGAAAAAAATATGTGCTTTTCAGCAACCCCTTTTCGGCATTGCGCCCAAACCATCCGCGCCCGGCTTCACCCCCATCTTTTCGCATATCAGCATCTTCTACCACCGGCCCCGCAAAGCGATGCCCCCAACAGCTTAGCGGGGAAAAACCGGTTACATGAGAATGCAAATCTAGAAAATTTCAGTCAAATCTTTTATGCAATTTAAAATTGATGATCATGTAATGAGTATATATTCAAAGCTAGCATTTGTCAATAGTGCTTTGAAACTATTTTTTGTCTATTGCAAATAACTTCCGTGTCTTCTGCAATGGCTTTCCATCAGACGGGCATAGCTCGCCCCAGCGGATCAAAAAAGTCCGCCTACGATGTCCTTTCCCGAGCATTTTACGTCGTTTCCCCCTCGTCCCTGCGGAACTCCCGGGCGGGAAACGGCGTAGAGAAACCCTGCTATGCAGAGCCTGCGAATCCGCCGTACATGCCGCCTGATTCGGGTTCCAGGGGGAGGGCTGAGGCCCTCCAAACCACCCAGAAGGTTTTTAGGCAGGCTGAGGCGGACATAGCCCGCCCGATTGCACAGGTTCACCCGGAAAAACACGCAAATCCCGGCTCAGATCATATCCTTAATCTGGCTATAGCTCATGGTGTGGTGCAGCACGCTGGCGCAGCCGCCGAGTATGCCCGCCTTCCTGCCCAGATCCGAGCATTCAATTCGAATGGGGTTGGGCGCCTTGCCTTTCAAAATGCGCCGGATCTCCGGCAGACAAGCCTTTGCGCTCTCCATCACGCCGCCGCCGAGCACAATGACCTCGGGGTCCAGAAGCGTGGAGATGGCCACAAGCACCATGGACAACCGTTTGCCAAAATCCTCCACCAGCCCAACGGCCCAGGGCACCTGCTTTTGCGCATATTGGAAGAGCATCTGCGGGGTGATTTCCTCCCCCTCCGCAGCAAACTGCATCGCGCTGCTCTGAAGGCCATAGCCGGACAAGCGGCTTTCCAGCGCGCCGTAATGCGGGTATTCATGCTCGAGCTCCTCATTGCTGAAGATCAGATAGCCCAGCTCGCCCGCGCCATGGTGAGCGCCCCGGAATATGCACCTGTCCTGCACAATGCCCATGCCCAGCAACGTGCCGATGTGAATGTAGACCAGATTCGAGGCGCTTTGTTCACAGCCAAACCAGGACTCCCCCAGCGCCTCGAGGTTCACATCGTTTTCAACCAGAATCGGGCAGTCAAAGAACGGCGAAAGGCGCTCGGCCAGGCACACATTGTCCAGCCCGACGGTCGGAGCCGCCATGACCTTGTTGCCATTGAGCACAATGCCCGGCACGCCGACAGAA
>DVJV01000052.1 GCA_018716525.1 Candidatus Ventricola gallistercoris | reverse complement strand
TTCTGCCCGCCGGAGAGCATGATGCCGCGCTCGCCCACCACGGTGGCGTAGCCGTCGGGCATGGCCATGATGTCGTCGTGGATTTCGGCCAGGCGGGCGGCCTCGATGACCTCCTCCATGGAGGCGTCGGGGCGGCCATAGCGGATGTTGTCAAGGATCGTGCCGGCAAAGAGGAAGACATCCTGCTGCACGATGCCGATGTTTGCGCGCAGATCGGCAAGGCGGATCTTCCGGATATCCGTGCCGTCCAGGGTGATGCTGCCCTGCGTGGCCTCGTAAAAGCGGGGAATGAGCTGGCAGAGGGTGGATTTGCCGCCGCCGCTGGGGCCCACGAGCGCCAGCATCTCGCCGGGGCGGATGTGCAGGCTGACGTGGGAGAGGACGGCGTCCTTGTTTTCGTCGTAGGAGAATGTGACGTCGCGGAATTCGATGTCGCCCTCCACGTGGTCAAGCGGCACGGCATCGGGCGCGTCCACGATATCGGGGGATTCGTGCATGATGGCGCGGAAGCGCTGGAAGCCGGCCATGCCCTGGGTGAATTGCTCGGTGAACTGGGCGAGCTTGCGGATGGGGCTTTGCACGCTGGCAACGTACATGTTGAACGTGATGAGCGTGGCAATGTCCATGCGGTTGCGCATGATCAGGTAGCTGCCCACGCAGATGACGGACAAGCCCATCATGTTCATGAGGAAGTCGGTGCCGGAGAAGAAACCGGCCATGACCTTGTAGTAGCCCTTGCGCGCCTCGACGTACTGGTCGGTGCAGCGGGTGAATTTGCCGATCTCCTCGCTCTCGTTGCCAAACGCCTTGGCCACGCGGATGCCGGAGATGGAGCTTTCGATTTCGGCGTTGATGCCGGCGGTGCGCTGCTTGACGGCGCGGGAGGCGCTCATCATCTTGCGGCGGCGCATGACCACGAACAGGACGATCACCGGCACGCAGACGGTGAGCACGAGCGCGAGCACGGGCTCGATGCTCCAAAGCACGATGAGCGAACCGGCGAGCGTGACCACGGAGATGAACAGATCCTCCGGGCCGTGGTGGGCCAGTTCGGTGATGTCAAACAGGTCGGTGGTGACGCGGGCCATGAGCAAGCCGGTGCGGTTTTTGTCATAGAAGCTGAAGCCGAGCTTTTGCATGTGCGCGAAGATGGCGGCGCGCATGTCGGCCTCGATGTACACGCCCATCAGGTGGCCGAGGTAGGCGACGATCCACTGGGCGGCCATGCGCACGACATAGGCCAGCAGCATGAGCCCCATGACCAGCGTGAAGGTGCGGACGGCCTGGTTGGGAATGTAGTCATAGAGCACCTTGCGCGTGACCACGGGGAAGAGGACATCCACCAGCGCGATGAGCAGCGCGCAGCACATGTCCAGCGAAAAAAGCCCCAGATGCGGCTTGTAAAAGGCGGCAAACTCGCGCAATGCGCCGCGGCGGGGGGCGGCTTTCTGCTCAAAAGCCGCCCCCGTGCGGGCGGACGCGGGGGTGGATTGCGTATTCATTTTATACTCCTTGTCGGTTGTGCCTCAGGGCTGCTGGTTGGAAAGGACCTGGAACACCGGGCTGTGCTCGCAGACGAACGGCCCGTCCTGCATGAAGAAGAGCGTGCCGGTGACGGGCGTCTTGAGCACCTCGCGCACCGAGCCGTCGCACGGGTTGAGGATGAAGGCGAGCTGCTCGCCCCTTCGCACGTGCGCGCCGGCGAACTTGACCCGGCGCAGCAGCCCCGCGCTCTTGGAGCGCACGGAGAGCATGTCCTCGTTGGTGATGACGCTGGAGGGGTGCGCCGGCACCGTCTCGCTGCGGATGATGCCGCGCCCGTTCAAGAACCGGATGATGGCGCGCAGCGTCTGGTCGGCGGCGTTTTCGTCGATCTCCCGGGTCTTGCCCGCATACAGGGAATAGGCCTGTGTGCCGCAAAGCTGCCAGCAGTAGTTGAGCGTCGTCTGGTCGTAGTTGCGCGGCATGCGCACGTAGACGTAGGGCAGGCCGAATTCGCAGGCCATTTCGGGATTCTGGCGGCCGGTTTCCATCATCCGCACGTGCGGGATGAACGAGCCCGACTGGTAAAAGCTGGTCAGCTGCACGCCGTAGCGGTAGGCCTTCAGCCGCTCGAGCAGCGCGTCGGCAATCCGCTCGGTGGTCGCGCCGTTCGCATCGCCGGGGAAGCGGCGGTTGATGTCCATGTTCTCGGGCGCCCACAGGCGCATGTTCACGTTCATCGATGCGCCGATGGCCGTGGGCACCACCATCACGCTCTTGCCCGGCAGCACGCCGCCGTCCTTTTCCACGTCGCGCAGGTAGGCCACCAGCCGCGCGCAGACATAGAGCTGCTGCACCTCGTCGCCGCGCAGCGCGCCGACCACCGCACAGCTCTTTTCGCCCTTGCCAAAGCGGTAGGCCATGATGTTCATATCGTCCCGGAAGTATGAGGGAACGGTAAACAGTACGTCCTTTTTCATGCCTGTTCCTTTCTAAGCCGCGCAATCAGCGTGCCCGGATAGACGGCCGAATAGCTCCTCTGGCTGAACATCAGCCCGCTGCAGGGGGCCTTCACCCGCTCGCGCACTTCGCCATGCAGCGCGTCGATCACGGTGCCGAGCACCTGGCCTTCCTCCACGCGCGTGCCGATGAGATCCTCCGGGACATACACCCCCGGATACTGGCACGTCACCCGGCAGATGTTCTCCTTCGAGCGCACTACGGGAATGGCTTCCTGCGGGAGCGGGCGCGCCGGGCCCGTCCACAGCCCCATCTGCGCGAGCTTGCAGAAGATGCCCTCGACCACCGGTGCGGCGATCTCCTGCGGGCGGCGGCGGCGCTCGTCCGCCTCCAGAATCATGGCGTCTGTGCCCGCCTCGCACAGCGAGCTGGCCAGCGATACATTGAACGCGCTGCTGTCGGGGTAGATCCAGATCACCTGCGGGCAGAGCGCCTGCGCCTTGTCAATCAGCCGCTGCGCGTCCCGCGCGCCGATGCGCACCTCATACAGCTCGCTCTTGTTCTGCGTGCTGGTGTGGATGTCCAGCACCAGATCCGCGCCCAGCATGTCCTGCATCACCAGGTGGCACATGTATTCAAGCGCCGTGCCGTCCGGCGAGCCGGGGAACACGCGGTTCATATCCAGGCGCGTGCTCGCCGGCACCATCCGCTCGGAGATGTCAAGCCCCTGCGGGTTGAGCATCGGATAGATGTCCACCGTGCCATGCAGGTATTCCGGGTTTTTCAGAATGCGGCTGGCGATGCCATAGACGATCAGCTGGCCCATCATCTCGTCCCCGTGCATGCCCGTGGCGATGCACACGCGGCCCTCTCCGCCTTCTTCCGGCGCATAGCGGCACCGGCGGATCGCCCATTGCTCTTCCACCGGCATGGTGATGCTGGCGACCGTGGAAATCTCCCTGACTACTGCCAAACCGATTCCTCTCCTTTAACAGGGAGGCCGCTGAAGGCCTCCCGCAGACTGTCTAAAAACCCTTCCGGGAGGATTGGAGGGCCAAAGCCCTCCAAAACGCAATCCGAATCCAGCGGCGTTTTGCAGGGCATCTCTTCGGACAGATGCACAACGACACGCCGCAGATATCCATTTCTTCTCCATAATGCTACCACAAACGACCGATTTTTGCAAGCATCCGTCCTCCGATTTCATATATTCTCCTGTGCTTTCAACATCTGCCTCCGGGCGGATTTTTTGCCCGCGCCATTGTTGCGGGGGATTGAACTATGGTATAATGAACCTGCGATCCCCTGCTCATGGCGCGGGCGCCGCGCCTTTACCGCAGCAAAGGAGCTTTTTGCAAGATGAAGATCGGTCTGTTTACGGATACATTTTACCCCGAGATCAACGGTGTGGCCACCTCCTGCCTGACGCTCGAGCGCCTGCTCACCCAGCGTGGCCACGAGGTGCACGTCTTTGCCCCCAAGTGCAAGGGCTGGGAGGAGAACCGGCGCGATCACATTCACTACATCGCGTCGGCGCCGTTTATCGCGCTCAAAGACCGCAACTTCGCCTTTCCTTCACCCATCACCACCTGGGAGGCCGAGCGGCTGGATTTTGACGTCGTGCACACCAACAGCGAGTTTGTGATGGGGCACTTTGGCCATCACGTGGCCAAAAGCATCGGCTGCGCGGTGGTGCACACCTACCACACCGTGTGGGAGGACTACACCTATTACATCACCCACGGCGTCGCCGACGAGACCGCGCGGCGCATCACCCGCAAGTACTCGCAGTGGTGGTGCAACCGGTTTGACCGCATCATCACGCCCACGGGGAAGACGCTGGATCTGCTGCGCCGCTACGGCGTGCAGGCGCCCATCGAGATCATTCCCAGCGGCATGGATATCGCGCGCTTTGCGCCGCAGCGCCACAGCGAAGAGGAGCGAAAGCGCACCCGCGAGGAATGCGGCATTGCCCCCGGGGAGCGGGTGCTGCTCAACATCGGGCGCATTGCCCGGGAGAAGAACATCGAGCAGATCATGCGCGTGTTCCCCCGGCTGCTGGAGCGCTGCCCGGACGTGCGCTTTGTCATCGTGGGCGAGGGGCCCATGCGCGAGGAGCTGGGCCGCATGGCCGGGGAGCTGGGGGTGGAGCAGGCCGTCCGGCTGACCGGCCCGCGCCCCTGGGAGCAGATCGACCGCTACTACGCGATCGGCGACGTGTTTTGCAGCGTGTCGCACACCGAGACGCAGGGGCTGACCTATGTGGAGGCGATGGCCTCCGGGCTGTGCGTGTGCGCGGCCAAGGACCCGTGCCTGAGCGGCGTGATCGAAGACGGCGTCAGCGGCATCCTCTGCGATGACGGCGACGACGCCTTGCTTGCCGGCCTTCTGCGCGCCTTCGGGGACGAGGGGCGGCAAATCGCCCGGCGCGCGCCGGAGCATGCCGCGCCCTTTGGCGCGGAGCACTTTGCCATGCGCGTGGAGGAGTGCTACCGGCGGGCGATTGAAAACCGGAGGACGTAAGCAGGGGCCGGGCTCAAATGGCTTTGGACCGCCTAAAAGAATCAGAAAGAAGGGGTTTGGGGATATCGTCCCCAAACCCCTTCTCAGACTGTCAAAAAACCCATCCGGGAGGTTTGGAGGGCCGTAGCCCTCCAAATGCAATCCGAATCCG
>DVJV01000051.1 GCA_018716525.1 Candidatus Ventricola gallistercoris | reverse complement strand
GCGGATGCGGAAGCCTTGCATTGCAAGGTTTCCTTGCGCTGTTTCCCGCCCGGGAGTCCCGCAGGGACGAGAGGGAAACAGCGTTCAACTCTCGGAAAAGGACGCCGTAGGCGGACTTTTTCGACACACTGTGCACCGGATCGTTCATCCGGTGCATTTCATACAGATCTGATTCGGGATTCACCCGGCTCGTTTTAGCCGGGTGTTCACGGCGCAACGCGCACCGTCTGCCCATCGGAATACAGCGTCATGACGCCGTATTCCTGCGCGGTGTACACCTGTGCCCCGGCCTTCTCCAGGCGAATCCGCACGCTGTTGGCAGGCTCCTTGCCCGTCATCAGCGCGATATCCGGCTTCACAGCCGCCACCAATTCAGCGCAGGTCGCCGCATCGCTGCCGCCGCGCGAGCAGATCAGCGCATCCGCATCCAGACGCACGCCCGAAGAGACGATTTCCCGCTCGCCCGCCGAGGTGACCGCGCCCATGATGACCACGCTCGTATTGCCGTAATCAATGCGAAGCGACAGCCCGTCGTCGCGTCCGTCGGTGTGGTGCTTGCGCGTGGGGCCAATAAACGTCACCTTGGCCCGCCCCAGCGTAAAGGCAAGCCCCTGCTCGGGCACGATGGCGGTGATCTCCGAATGCTTTTGGGCGGTGTTGATCATGGCATTGTACGCGCTGCCCTTGACCTGCGAATCCTGATAGAACAGGTAGCCCGGTCTGGTCATGGCAATCACGGTGGACATGCCGCCAATCTGGACATCCTCGCAGCTCATGGCCACGGCTGCGCTCAGCCGGTTGACGCCCGAAAGCAACATCTGCGCGCTGACCAGCACGCCCATACCGCTGCCCGCACCACAGAGCATCGTATAGCCGTCGCTGCACACGAGCACGGCCTCGCCGTCGCCTGCGCGCAGCGTTTTGACCGTCAGCCCCGAGCGGCTGACGCTGTAGGGCCACTGGGGCAGCGACATGCCTCCCAGCATGCCGGACACATCGGGAAGCTCCACGTCATCCAGATCGATCTTGGGCAGATTTTCCAGACTGACATGATCAAACGAAATCGACGGTGCGCCGGTCTGCGGATCGTTTTGCACAAACCCAAGCACGCAGGCGCCCACAAACAGCAGCGATAGCACGCCCAGCACGAGCAGCACATTGGTCAGACACCCCGTGATGCACCCCTTGCGCCGCCTGCGCACACGGGAGCGGGCTTCTCTCTGCCTGCTCATCGGTTCAGCGCTTCCAGCGCATCCGCAAGCAGCTTAGCATCCTGCGGGGTGGTCGCCCAGCTCGTCACAAACCGCACGGAGACCCGGCCATCCGGCAGATCTGCCCAGTGCTCAAAGGCAAACTGCGCCGCCAGCGCTTCCTCCTGTGCGCACGTGAGCACGGGGAACACCTGGTTGGTCTGCGTCTTTTGATAGAATTCAATACCGCCGCGCTCCATGCCGCCGCGGATGATATCGGCCATCTCATTGGCATGGCGCGCCCAGGCAAAGTAATCGTCGTGCTCAAACGCCGCCAGGAACATCACACCGCAAAGCCGGCCCTTGGCCATCATGCCGCCGCCATGCTTGATCATGTGGCGGAACCCGTCTTGCAGCGCGGGGTTGACGATCACCAGCGCCTCGCCAAAGAGCAGGCCGTTCTTCGTGCCGCCAATATAGAAGCAGTCTGCAAGCGACGCCAGGTCTTTCAGCGTCACATCGCACCCGCGGCTCGTGAGCGCGCTGCCCAGGCGCGCGCCGTCCACAAAGAGGATCAGCCCGCATTCGTCGCACACCGCGCGCAGCGCTTTGAGCTCAGCAAGCGTGTACACCGTGCCCAGCTCTGTCGCCTGAGAGATGTACAAAAGCCTGGGACGGACGACATGCTCATCCGTGTGCGCCGCGCAGACCGCGCGCACCCCTTCGGGCGTGACCTTGCCCTCGCTTGCCGCGCAGGTCAGAATCTTGTGCCCCCGGCCTTCCAGCGCGCCCGTCTCGTGCGTGTTGATGTGCCCCGTCGGCGCGCAGATGGCCGCCTCATACGGCCGCATGAATGCGGACAGCGCGATCACATTGGCCGACGTGCCGCCCGTCATCATGTGCACCTGGGCCTGCGGCTGGCCGCACTTTTCGCATATCAGCTTCTGGGCGCGCAGGCTGTATGCATCCAGCCCGTAGCCACAGGTGTGCTCCATGTTCGTCTCCATGAGCCGCTGCATCACGATGGGATGTGCGCCCTCGCCGTAGTCATTCATGAAAAAGGCTTTCACTGTTTTCTCCTCCGTCTTCTTTATCCTGCTCGCCCATTCCGCGCGTCATGTGCGGATGGCGCTCATTTCCATGATTTGTGGTGCTTCGTTTTCCAAACCGGCACGGCCGGTTCATCACAGCGTGCCGATATACAGCACCTCATCCACCGTAATCGACCGCACGCCGCTCAGGTTAAGCTGCGCCACATCGACCCCTGAAAGCATCGGCGTCATAAGCGCCAGATGGCTTACGATCTCCCCTTCCACCGGAATGGTATATGTGATCACGCGCTCATCCAGCATGTGCATGTGCGCCCGGGCATAATGCTCCACCTGACTGCCGTCATACTCCGCATGGCGCAGGTGAGCGCTTGCCGCCTGACGCAGCTCGCGCAGATACCCCGCCCTTGGCGCCAGCTTGAGCAGCACGCCGCCGGGCTTCAGCACGCGGCGAAACTCCCCGTAATGCGCCGGGGTGAACACGTCGAGCACCGCATCGCAGCAACCATCCTGCATGGGGATAGCGGCTAAGTCGCCGACGAAAAACGATGCGTTTTTCGCCGCGCCGCACGCCAGGCGAACGGCCTCTTTGGACAGATCAAACCCGATGCGCACCATATCCCGCTCCGGCGCAACGCCGCGCAGGTAATACCCCTCCCCGCATCCCGCGTCCAGCACCACCGGACGGGGATCGGCCACATAGCGGTTTATGGCTTGCGTCAGCGCATCGAGCACGGGCACAAAGATACCCGCTCGAAACACCTGGGCGCGGCTTTCAAACAGCTGCCGGTTATACACCACGCTCTTGCGCCCCGGCGCCAGGTTGACATACCCCTGCCGGGCTACATCAAAACAATGCCCGGCAGGGCAGCACAGGCTTCCGCCCTGCCGCACAAGCGCACCCGCACAGACCGGGCAGCGCAGCTTTGCAATCGCACACTCCTGCATGATTCATCCCCACCGTCAGCGCACCATCATTTCACCAGAAAATACAGGGCCACAAGCGCGCCCAGCACGATGCGGTACCAGCCGAACGCCGTGAAGCTGTGGCGCTTGATATAGCCGATAAACGTCTTGATGGCGATGATGGATACGACGAATGCCGTCACGCAGCCGATGGTCAGGATAAGCAGCTCCTGAGCCGTAAAGCCCAGGCCAAACTTGAGCAGCTTGATCAGGCTGGCGCCCGCCATCGTAGGAATGGCCATATAGAAGCTGAACTCGGCCGCAGCCGCACGCGAGCATCCCATCAGCATGCCGCCCAGAATGGTCGCACCGGAGCGGCTTGTGCCCGGCACGAGGGACAGCACCTGAAACAGGCCGATGAGCAGCGCCATGCGCATGTCGATCTCCCCAACGCTTTCGGCACACAGGCGCGTATTGGCACCGCGCCGCTTTTCAATGGCAATGAACGCCACGCCGTAGAGCACAAGCATGGCCGCCACAACCGGCGCGGTATGCAGGTGGGCATCCATCCAGTCATCCAGGGGAATGCCCACCACAGCGCTGGGCAGAATCGAGACCACGACCTTGAGCCACAGGCTGATCGTGTCCATCCTGAAAAAGCCCTTGATCCCCTCGCCCTTTTCAGGCATCCTGAATGGCCAGAGCTTGCCAAAGTAGAGCACCACCACCGCCAGGATGGCCCCCAGCTGGATGACCACCGAAAACATGGACTTGAACGCATCGCTCATCTGAAGCTGCACGAACTCGTCGAGCAGGATCATGTGCCCCGTGGAGCTGATCGGCAGCCACTCCGTGATGCCCTCCACAACGCCAAAGAGCAGCGCCTTAAGCGATTCGAGCCAAAAAACCATCGTCATTCCCCATCCTTTATCCCGATCTGATCATTTCTATGCGCGGGGACACAGGCTTTTCTCCTGTACATGACCGCCCGCTTTTAAAACTCAAAATCTTCTGCCGAATGCACGGTCAGCCCCGAAGGACGCGCAACCGGCTGAGCCTGCGCAGCCTCGCGCTCGCGCACCGCCTCCTGCTGGGCATGCTCAGCCTGCTCACGCATCCGCTGCATCATCTGCTGGAGCGGCGCCATGGCCATCAGATCCCGCGCGAGGCGATCAGCCATCTCGTGAGAGCGCAAAAGCGCCCAGTCCGAATCCGACGGAATCTGCTCGATGCCAAACCCCTTCTTGACATACAGCGCGCGCAAATCCTCCGGCACGTCTTTGGGCACGGCGATTTTGCGGTAATCCTCCCCATACATTGCAAAGCGGCCCTTGATCTCCGGGTGCTCAAACACGCTTCGCACCTCTTGGGGATTTCTGCGAATGTGCAGGCGCAGCGCATCCATCAGCGGCTTATTCGTGCTGTAACAGCCGCACCCCCAGCTGATCCAATCCGGCCCGAATCCCCAGTACATGCCAAACCCCTCGCTGCGGGACTCGTGCGGATAGCGCCATCCCAGCCACACATGATCGCGAAACGGGGATTTATCCCGCGTATACCGCGTATCCCTGCGGAGTCTGGACATCGTACGGCCGGGCCGCGTGTCAAGCTTCGGGTCGATGAGCTGCACCACCGGCGCCATCTCTTCACACAGCGCCCTCAGCGGCGCCTTGACGTACTGCTCATACCGCTGCCGGTTTTCCTCATAATACGCCTGATTGTTGTGAAACCGGATATCCGTCAAAAAGTCGATGGCCTCCCGTGTAAAGCCTGAAAACATGCGCATCCCCTTTCCCGCACGGCGCTTTCCGCTGCAAGCGCCTTATTATACCACGCGGCAGGCGCATTGTCGAGCCGCAATGCAGCACCCTGTATGCCTTATAACTGCAACGCGCGCAAACCAACCGTTTTCTAAACAGGCTGCCCTATTCGCACACAAGAAAGGCCCCGTCCCGCAGAGCCTGCAAAGACGGGGCACAGACAAACCGTTTTGAGCCGGGTTCACAGGCTTTGACGCTGCTGGCGATGCTCTGCCCGACCCCTGCAGATCAGGTGAGCGGTTTCAGCTTTTACAGCTTTGCCAGTTCCACAGCGATCTGTGCCGCAGCGCGGGCATTGTTAAACGCCAGCTGAATGTTGGTCTTCAGGCTGTCGCCTCCCGTCAGCTCGACGATGTGCGCTAGCAGGAACGGGGTGATATCCTTTCCCTTGACGCCCGCTTCATCGGCCTGGGCCAGCGCCCTGTCGATGACAGCGCTCATCTTGCCAAAATCCATCGCATACTCCTGCGGCACAGGGTTGCCGATGAGCATGCCGCCGCCCAGGCCAAGGCTCCACTTGGCATGCGCAATGGCTGCGACCTCTGCGGGCGTCTTGGCATTGCAATCGACGCCATATCCGCTCTTGCGGCAGTAGAACGCCGGGAAATCGTCCGTATTGAGGCCGAGCACCGGCACGCCCATGGTTTCCAGATACTCCAGCGTGCGGCCGATATCCAGGATCATCTTTGCGCCCGCGCAGACGACGGCCACGGGAGTGTGCGCCAGCTCCTGCAGATCGGCGCTGATGTCCATGGAATCCTGTCCGCCGCGGTGCACGCCGCCGATGCCGCCCGTGGCAAAGATGCGAATGCCCGCCATGTTGGCCAGGATCATCGTGGTGGCGACGGTCGTTGCGCCCGTCAGCTTGCGCGCCACAACGATGGGCAGATCGCGCCTGCTCACCTTGCGCACATCCTTAGCTTCGCACATGCGCATCACTTCCGCCTCATTCAAGCCAACCTTGAGCCGGCCATCGACAATGGCCATGGTGGCAGGCACAGCGCCCTGAGCGCGGACAATCGCTTCCACGTCATGCGCAAATCCCAGGTTTTCCGGGTACGGCATACCATGGCTGAGAATGGTGCTCTCCAGCGCGACAACGGGCTTTCCGGCGCTGACCGCCTCCTGCACCTCGGGTTTGATGTCCATGAACTGCAAAAGATTCCGCTCGCTCATTTGATATACTCCTTTACCATTCTGTCGATCGCTTCCGGGGTCATGTCGCTGCTGATCGTATCCGGCGAAGAGATGGCGATCATTCCCGCCGCCATCGCCGCATTCAGCGTATCCTGTGCGCTCATGCCCCGCCTTGAAGCCCACACAATGCCGGCCATCGACGCATCGCCCGCGCCGGTGGCATTGACCATGCCGTCAAACGGGCGGCTGACACCACAGATCGCCCCTTCCGGCCCTTTGTAAAACATGCCATCCCGGCCCATGCTGACGAACACGCGCCGAACGCCCTGCGCGATGAGGCGGTCACACGCCTCATCCAGGTGTGCGCGCGTATCGACCGGGCACTGCGCCAGCGTCTCCAGCTCCATGCGGTTGGGCTTGATCGTGTCAAAGCAGCCGATAAACGGCCTGACCTCCCGCGCCCATGCCGTGGAAACCGGGTCCAGATACAGCGGGCACGTGCACACCTGCGTGAGCCGCTCAATGGTGGCAGAAGACAGGTTGCCGTCGCACACGACCAGGTCCGCGCCGCTCAGCACATCGCGGGAGGCATCCACCAGCTGTGCGCTCAGCCGCTTGATGATGTGCATGTCGCTCATCGCCAGCAGCATATCGCCGTCGCCATCCATGATGGAGATGTAGCTGGAAGAACGCTCGCCCGGGATCACCTGCGCAGCACTCATGTCGATGCCCACCGCGCGGCACCCTTCCAGAATGCTGCGGCCGTGCACATCCTCACCCACTACGGTGATCAGGCGCACCGTTTCCCCCAGTCTCACCAGGTTTTCGCAGATGTTGCGGCACACGCCGCCCAAAGACATGTGCAGCGTGCCCGGATTGGAATCCCGCATGACAAGCTGCCGCTCGCTCCTGCCGTGGATATCCATATTGGCCCCGCCAATGCCTGCAATGTACCCCATGCCGTTTCCTCCCCGGTGCGCGCATGGCGCTTCCTACCTTTGTATTGTATCGTTTTCTGCGAAAAAAAACAAGGGGGCCATTCGTCCCAGGCCTGCCTTGACAAAGGAAAAGCGGCTGCATCCCCCGCAAAGAAGGATGCAGCCGTTCCCCTTTTCAAATGACTTCTGGCATCTGCGCTCAGTCGCGCTTCCACTTGATGATGCTCGGGCCGTCGGACGCCGTGTCCGTTCCCGATCCCCAGGAATAAGCCTGCACGTTTGCACTGCCGCTGGTGGCAGTCAGTTCAAACTCATAGACCTGACCGTCGAGCCGCGCCTCGCCCTCATAGCGAAGGCTTCCGGTGTCGTCATCCAGCTCCAGATCGAGCTCGAGAATCTCCTGCGTGCCCTTCTGCGTGCTGATGGTCTCCACAGCCGTATCCGCCGTCAGCAGGTTAGCCGCCGCGCCATAGAAGACTTCGATCGTCTCGGGATCGCCCATCTGTGCATGAAGGGTGGCCACGACAGCATCCTCACCGTCGGTGTAAAACACCTTCCACTCGCAGGACTTTGTGCTCTGCTCAAGCAGCGCATAGTGGATAACCGCACCCGGCACCGCCTCGGTCACCGCCGCGCGGGCAGCCGCTTCATCCAGCGTAGCCGCATCGGCCTTGCCCACAGCGTGATACTCCATCTCCAGGCGGACGACCTCGCCGCTCTGCTCATCCACGAGCACGTCGTAATTGGCTGCATCGTCCCTAAACTCAAACTCGAAATAGCCGTCGTCCCGGTCGCTGTCCTTCAGCACTGCACCTTCTCCGACAAGCGCCGTTGCGGCAGCCTGCGCATCATCCCGGCTGACGGCGAGAGCCGTAGCGCTAAACAACATGGACAGGGTCAGCATCATTGCGATGGTTTTCTTCATGTGGATTCATCTCCTCTCTTTGATGGACTCAGTATAACAGCGCAAGATGAATCCCAGATGAAGAAACGATCTTTTTTTCAAATTTTTTCTTTTGTGTCGGACAGGCATGCAAGCTGCAGTTTTTCACCCGGAAAATGCAGCAACATGCGCGTTCCTTGTCCGCTCTCGCTCTGCGCCTCAATGGTCCCGCCGTGCGCCTGCACCACGCTTTTCACGATGGACAGCCCAATGCCCGTGCCCGACGTGGTGCGCGATCTGTCCGCGCGCCAAAACCGCTCGAAGACCTTCGGCAGATCCTCCTGCGCGATGCCGCACCCATCGTCCTCAAAGCACAACACCAGGCCATCCCCCTCCTTCACCATGGCTATGCGCACGATTCCGCCTTCGCGCCCGTAGCGAATGGCATTGTCAATCAGGTTGATGAACGCGCGCGCCAGCAGCGCACGGTTTCCCATCATCTGACAGGGGAAAAGCTCCAGCTCCATGCGCATCTGGCGTTCTGCCGCCAGGGGCTCCATATCCCTCGCGATTCTTTCAATCATTTCATCCAGGCGACACATGTCGTCGCGCGCCATCTGGCCGGATTCCACCCGCGCCAGCGTGAGCAGCTGTCCCACCAGCGCATTCATCTCGCTGTTTTTCTGCAGGATTTTGTGCAGGGCCTCGTCCTTTTCCTCCGGCGACTCCTGCGACAGCGCATACTCGCACTGCGTTGCCACCGCTGTCAGCGGCGTGCGCAAGTCATGCGCCACATCCGAAGTGAACTGCCGCTCCCGGTTGAACGAGCGTTCCAGCCGCTCGAGCATGGCATCGAGCACCCCCGAAAGCGCCTGCAGCTCATCCCGCGAACCCGTCACGCCAATGCGTCTGGACAGATCCTCCCCTCCGGCAATCGACCCGGCGAGCTCCGTCATGCGCTTAACCGGCAAAAACGCCCGTGCCGTCAGCAGATAACCCCCAAAGAGCGCTATGCCCGCAAGCGCCGGAAAGAACAAAAACATCGAGCGCAGCACCGATCGCATGGCGTTGAACGACGCATCGGCCGACGTGTACAGCCTCAGCCACACATCCTCATGGTTCCGCAGGGAGATGAGCGTGTCGAGCACATACCAGTTGTGCGTCGCTGTCTTCACATTGCGCATGGCGCCATCCTCAAAGGGAAGCTGCACGCGCGCATACCCGTAGATGAGCTGTCCGTCTTCCTCAAACAGCGTCGCATAGACGTTGGGCATGTCGTCCATGTCATCAAGCTCCAGCCTGCCATCCTCGGGGGCAAGCTCCTCCAGGATGCGCTCGGCTGCATCCTCAAGCTTTTCCTGGTGATAAGCGCGGGCCGTGTAATCCGCCGCCGCCATCAGCAAGGCAAAGAGCAGCAGGCAGATGGCCACGAGCAGCGCCGCATACCACAGCGTCACGCGCACCTTGATCGGCAGCCTTTTCATGCTTCCTCCCGCAGGACATAGCCCGCATAGCGCACCGTGTGAATGAGCCTGACGGCATGCCCATCGTCGACCTTCTTGCGCAGGTTGCGGATGTAGACATCCACCATGTTGGATGCACCCGTGTAATCATAGCTCCACACGTGCTCCTCAATCTGTGCGCGCGTAAGCACGCGCCCCTTGTTGCGGATCATGTATTCCAGCAGCGCATACTCGCGGCTCGTCAGCACAATGGTCTGGCCCCCGCGCGTCACGCTGCGGCTGTCCGCATCGACCACAAGGTCTGCCAGCTCGAACCGGTTCGTCGTGCGCTGCTGGCTGCGCCTGGTGAGCACCCGCAACCTCGCCGACAGCTCTTCAAACGCAAAGGGCTTCACCAGATAATCATCCGCGCCGGCATTGAGCCCCTGCACGCGGTCGCTGACCGCATCACGCGCCGTCAGCAGCAGCGCGGGCGTAGCCATACCCGCCTCGCGCATGCGCTGCACCAGCGCTACGCCATCCAGACCGGGCATCATGATATCCAGCACCGCCACGTCATACGCCGCAGCTTGCAGGCAGTCCCACGCTTCCAACCCGTCATAACACACGTCCACCGCATAGTGTTCCCCACGCAGGCGCTTGGCCAGCGTGTCGGCCGTCATCCGGTCATCTTCCGCGATCAAAAGGCGCATTGTTCTCCTCCTCGCACCGGGCATCGAAGCCCCTGTCCGTTTCCGCTCATGCCGCCCTGCCTCTCATGCAAAGCGAAATTGCACCGGCATGAGAATGGCTTGAGCACCGCATCAGGTGGAAAAGCCAAGCCCTTCGATCTCCTGCCACGGAATTTTCCTATCCTTAAAATAATACGCTCTGTCCCGCTCGCCAATCTCCCGCATCACGCGGCAAGGGTTGCCCACCGCCACCACGCCGGAAGGAATATCCCGCGTGACAATGCTGCCCGCGCCAATGACCGTTCCATCGCCGATGCGCACGCCCGGCAAAATGATGCTGCCCGCGCCAATCCAGCAGCAACGTCCGATGTGCACAGGCATATTGTACTGAAGCCCACGCTCACGCAGCTCAGGAAGCAAAGGATGCGCTGCTGTGGCGATGGTCACATTCGGCCCGATCATCGTATAATCCCCGACATAGATGTGGGTGTCATCCACCAGCGTCAGGTTGAAATTTGCATACACGTGATGGCCGAAGTGCACATGTTTTCCGCCGAAGTTGGCATGCAGCGGCGGCTCAATGTAGCACGCCTGACCAATCTGGGCAAACATCTCCCGAAGCAGCGCCTCCCGCCTGT
Organism: Candidatus Ventricola gallistercoris; assembly: GCA_018716525.1. GTDB lineage: Bacteria > Bacillota > Clostridia > Christensenellales > Aristaeellaceae > Ventricola > Ventricola gallistercoris. The sequence goes on along the minus strand of DVJV01000051.1, from coordinate 306 downwards.
CCATCTGCAGCGGCCGCGTCTGGTTGTAATCGTAGAGCTTTTCCAGGCACTGCGTTTGCTCGCGCATGATTTCTTCATCGTTGGGAAAGTAGATTTCCCCGCTGTGCAGCTTTTCACGTTGCCCCATAGCCATGCCCTCCCATGCACACAGGCGCGTCTGTCCGCGCCTCAGCGTGTCGAAAAAGTCCGCCTGCAGCGTCCTTTTCCGAGTATTTGCACTGTTTCCCTCTCGGCTCTATGAGCCTCCCGGGCGGGAAACAGTGTAAGGAAGCCTTGCGCGGCAAGGCCCGAATCCGCCGCACATGT
>DVJV01000050.1 GCA_018716525.1 Candidatus Ventricola gallistercoris | reverse complement strand
CCGGAATCGCAATTGTCGCCTCCGGCTCCTCTGCGATTCTTGCCTTGGGGCTTCGCCCATAGGGATACGTTGGGCACAATGTCCACATTCTTTCTTGGGGGCGCGCGGCTCTTATGCCGCTTTCCCGGAATCGCAATTGTCGCCTTCGGCTCCTCTGCGATTCTTGTCCTGTGGCTTCGCCAATGGGGATACGTTGGGCTGCCGCCCAAACCTGCCTGAGGGACTTTATCCCTCAGACTCCCTTCCTCGCTTCGCGCGGCTCCATGCCACTTGGGCTTAGGCCGCCCGCTTACCGTTCGCCGTCTACATCCATCACATCCGGGGCAAACGGATCATCCATTTCCCCACAGGCAAACGGCCCGGCCTGCATCCGGGGCAGGCACGGCGCGTCCCTCACCTGACACAGGCCGCAGCCGTCGCACTCTTCCTTCAGCCAGATCTTACAGGAATACGCCATCCGCGCCTTGCTCCTTCCCCGCCTGTTCCCCGGCGGTCTCGCGGGCCTGCGATTCAAACGCCCGGATCAGGTCGCAGCCGCACGTGCCGTCATACCCTTCGCCCAATATGCCCTGCCACGCCCATATGTCCGCGAGCATCCTCCGGCGCAGGCCGCACAGCGCCTCATAGGAGAGCGGCGCGCCAAACAGCTTTGCCGCCTGAGGCCCCGGCTCCAGGCGATATGCCGTCCTGCCCTCACGCAGGCTGCACGTCACCCGGAACACATGCCCCTGCACCTCAAGCCCGGTGAGCGTCATGCCCTGTTCCGCCCGCGCGCTCACGGCCTTCGCCTCCGGGCGCGCGCCATCACGATCAGCCCCGTGGCAAACACGCAGCACAGCGCGCCCAGCAGCACGCAGGCAACCGTCCGCAGCACATGCATCAGCATCCGAACACCTCCGCCGGCAGCGTCACCGGCACATCGGCGCTGCCCATGATCTGCTGGAGCTGGCGGATCTCCGAGAGCCGGAATGTCTCCGGCCTTCGCAGCTTGCTCATCATCGTCGCCTTGCAAATGCCCATCATCTGGCTGAGCCGCTCCACGCTCACCCGGTTTGCCTTGCGATACTTGGCCACCTCGCCGCGCAGCAGGTCGTCAAGCGCCGCGCTCTCCCGCCGCATCCTTTCCATTTCCGCCATGTCCTTTTCTCCCTTCTGTCCGTCCGTCCGCCGCGCTTTGGCCGCGCGATGCCTTTCTTACGGTCTTCACCGTCTCAAACTGCCCAAAAACCTTTTGGGGTGGTTTGGAGGGGCCGCAGCCCTCCCGATGCAAGGCTTCCTTGCGCCGTTTCCCGCACGTCGAGGCCCAAAGGGCCGAGAGGGAAACGGCGTTAAAATTCGGAAAAGGACGCCGCAGGCGGACTTTTCCGACACGCTGTGACGGTCTCCACCGTCTGCTCACGGCCATCCACCAGCACAAAGCGCGCCGCCGGCAGGCGCATCTCCCCGCAGAAGAGCGGGTCATCGCCGCAGCCCTCCTGCCTGTCGATCAGGCGCTGGGCGTCCTGCCGCAGGTCAAAGCTGCTCACAAACAGCGCCTTCCTGCCCGGCATCAGGCTGTACACCTGCCACCGCTTCTTTCTCATGCGCTCGGGGTTGTTCATCCGTGCCCGCATCCTTTCCGCCTCCGCCTCACTTGTTCAACATCATTGAACATTTTGTGTAAAAAAATAGTCGCTGATCTCCTCGTTCCCGATGCACAGCAGCTGCGCCGCCCGGAGGATCTCGCTCTGCTTGAACGGGATTTTGCCGTTGAGCTTCAGGGAAACGGTCCGTTCGGACAGCGACATCGCGCGCGCAAAGTGCGCCTGCGTGCCCATCTTCTCGGTAATGCGCCCCAGCAGCTTGCGATAGTCCATGGTCATCGTTTCACGCTCCTCCCGATTTGTTCAATTTCTTTGAACAACACACATTATACCCGCAACGCGGATGGATGTCAAGAGTGATGTTCAAAATAATTGAATTATTTTGCCGCTCCTATTGAACTTATGTTCAAACCATGGTAGAATGGCAGGTGAAACGAGGTGATCGCATCCCATGCGTACGACGACCGCCGAAAGGCTTCAATACCTGATGCGCACGCGCCACCTGCGCCAGATCGACATCCTCCGGGCCGTGCTGCCCTATTGCCAGGAGCTGGGGGTCAAGATGAACCGGTCCGACATCAGCCAGTACGTCTCCGGCAAGGTGGTGCCCGGACAGGACAAGCTGATGGTGCTGGGCAAGGCGCTGGGCGTGAGCGCGGTGTGGCTGCTGGGCATCGACGTGCCCATGACCGACGAGCCGGACGCGCCAACCTACCCGGGCATGCTGCCCGTCAAAAGCCGCCGGGTGCCGGTGCTGGGCAGCGCGGCCTGCGGCGAGCCCATCTACAAGCCCGGCGACGGCACCGAGTTCGTCGATGCCGGGCCGGATATCCCCTGCGACTTCGCGCTCATCGCCCAGGGCGATTCCATGACCGGCGACCGCATTCAAAATGGCGACGTGGTGTTCATCCGCCGCCAGCCCGACGCGGAGGACGGGGCGATCGTGGCCGTCGCCATCGACGATGAGGTGATGATCAAGCATATCTACCACGTGCGCGACGCGCTGGGGCAGATGTGCACGCAGTTCCTCTCCTCCAACCCGCGCTATAGCCCCATATTCGTGGGCGGCAGCGGCGAGACGCGCAACGTGCGCGTGCTGGGAAAGGCAGTGGCCTTCCGCAGCCTGCTGTAAATATCCAAAGCCGCATGGAACCGCGCGAAGCGAAGAAGGGGTTTGGGGCTGAAAGCCCGGGGAACTCGCATAGTCGTGCCGTTGGCACTCCTTGCGATTCCCGACGCTCCGCCGGGCTGTTTCGCCCACAGGGCGCGCCCGGCTTCGGTCCCCAGGCGGGTTTGGGCGGCAGCCCAACGTCCCCTTATGGGCGAAGCCCCAAAGGCAAGAATCGCAGAGGAGCCGGAGGCGACAATTGCGATTCCGGGAAAGCCGTTTCATCCGCGCAACGCAAAAAAGCGGCCGCATGCCGGGCGCATCCGGCATGGGCCGCAGGGGATATCAAGCTATCCATGGGGTTTTCCGCCCGGCTGGCCGGGCGCTCAATACAGGAAGCTGTCCTGCTCCACGGTGAGCACGACGTTTTCCGCGTTGACATACGTCGAAGAGAGGTGCACGGGCCCGTCCTGCTCGTCATAGACGGCCTTAAAGCGCTTGAACAGCGGCGTGCCGGGCGCGCAGCAAAGCAGCTTGCCCTGCTCATTGGTGGCATACACCAGCGTGACGGCCCTTCGCGCCTTGCTCATCTGCACCCCGTAATCCCGGCGCATGACCTCGTAGGTCGATGTGTTGTTGCCGATCTTGTCAAACATGCCCGGGAAGCGTTTGGCCGGGTAGGTCGCCCGGTCGATCATCCAGGGCTTGCCGTCCAGCAGGATCTGGCGGGTGAGCACCAGGACGGTATCCTCCTCATCGAGCTTGAGCCACTGGCGCTCCTGGCTGTTGGCCGGGTACTCCTTCTTGCTGATGATCACGCTGCTTTGATGCGACTTGTAGCGGTCGGAAAAGCCCTCCGACGCGCTGCCATCCAGCGACATGACGGCCACCATTGACCGGCTCTGCGCCACAAACGTGCCCTTGCCCTGGCGGCGCTCCAGATACCCCTCTTCCACCAGCTCTTCAACAGCTCTTCTCACCGTGATGCGGCTGACGCCGTACTTGTCGCACAGCTCCGCCTCGGAGGGCATGCGCTCCCCGGGCGCAAAGATCTGGCTTTCAAGGCGCTCACGCAGCGCCATTTTGAGCTGCTCATACAACGGAACAGCGCTGTTGACATCCAGTTTTTGCATGTCTGGCTCCTCTTTTGCACAGCGTTTCCGGTATGAGCACGCGGGATCATAGCGGGTGCGGATACCCGAAACTGCCATGAATTTTGCAGGTGTTGGCGGCCGCACCTGCCGCGAAATCGAGCGCCTGCTCCATGCCGTCGCCCAGGATGCGGCGGGTCAGGAAGCCGGCGATGAAGCTGTCGCCCGCGCCCATGGTGTCGATCGCCTCCACGGGCTTGATGCCCTGGTGATAGCGCACGCCCTTTTCTGAGAACAGCGCGCCGCGCGAGCCCAGCGTGACGCCCACCACGGGCGTGCCCAGGCTGTGGCAGCGGTCGATGAGCGCGTCAAGCTCCTGCTGCGTCAGATGCGAGCCGGAGAAGAACGCATACGTCAGGTGCGGGCACACGCGCTCCAGGTACGCGGGGTCGGTGCGCTCGGAGAAGTCGAAGGAGACCTGGCAGACCCTGGCCATCTCGGGCAGCTCATACTCGATGGAGGAAAAGCAGCTCGTGTGGCACAGGCCGTAACTGCCGATATAGGCGAGGTCTTCCGGCGTCAGGCGGATGCGCGCGATGTGCTGGGCGGTGTCCTTCGGCCCGCTGACGAACCGCCTGTCGCCATCCACAAGCCGCACGCCGGGGGAGCCGCTCGGCGCGTACATGGTGCGGCTGCGCTCAAAGGAGACGTGCTCCTGCGCGAGCGCCCACTTGAGGTGCTCCGCCTTTTCGTCGTTGCCAAACATGCCGATGTAGGCCACGTCGTCAATGCCGTCGCGCCGGCAATTGACCGCCACGTTGACCGCATTCCCCCCTGGATAGTATACCCCTTCGTCCAAATAACAGTCAACCACATTGTCGCCCACGGCGATCATTTTTGAAGACATTTTTTCATTCCTCCGTCATGCACAGGAGTTGTAAAGCGGGCGGATCAGCCCTTGACAGCGCCGGCCGTCATGCCGCGGATGAACTGCTTTTGCATCAGCAGGAAGAGCAGCACGAGCGGCGTGGCCGATATGGTCATGCCCGAGAGCAGCACGCCCCAGTCGGTCTGCAGGGCGTCGCGCAGGTTCATCAGGCCCGCGGGGATGGTGCGGAACTTGTCGCTGTCGATGAAGATGATGGCATACAGGAATTCGTTCCAGGCGTAGTAGGCGATCAGGATGGTGCAGGTGAGCAGGATGGGCTTGCTCATGGGCAGGAAGATCTTGTAGAAGATCTCAAAGCTCGAGCACCCGTCAAGCGCGGCCGATTCCTCGATCTCCTTGGGGATGGACAAAAAGTGCGAGCGGATGAGCATCACGATCAGCGGGATGCGGTAGGCCGTGTACGGGATGATCAGCGCCAGATAGGTGTTGTGGATGTGCAGCGCCTGAATGATCTTGTAGAGCGGAATCAGCGTGACCTGCGGGGAGAGCATCATGCCGCCCATGCACAGGATGAAGATGAGCTGATTGCCCTTGAAGCGGAAGCGCGAGAGCGAATAGGACGCCAGCGCCGAGACGAGGATCGCGCCGAAAATGGTGCTGCCCGTCACCAGCACGGAGTTGAGGAAGTACTTGGAGATGCCGCGCTCCCAGGCCAGGGCGTAGTTGCCCCACAGGGGATCTTCGGGCAGGGCCCAGATGTGCCTGTAGATCTCCATGTAATCCTTGAGCGAGTTGCAGATCATCCAAAAGAGCGGGTAGGCCACCAAAATGAAGTAGATGAACAGCAGCACGGCGATCACGGCCATCAGTGGCGTCATCTTGTTGCCCGGCAGCGTATTTCTGCGCTTTTTGGTGTGTTCGCGCTTGACAGCAGCATGCTCCACGGTCAATCCCCCTTTCCCGAACGGAATGCATTGTTCTGGATCAGCGCCAGAATCATGCAGATGATGAGCATCAGCACCGAGATGGTCGAGGCGTACCCCATCTTGTCGAGCGCGAAGCCGTTTTTATACATGTACACGGCCAGCGTCGTGGAGGAGTTGCCCGGGCCGCCGCCGGTGAGGATGTAGACGTCGTTGAAGACCATGAACGCGCCGGTGACGGTGGTGACCATCATGACGAAGGCCATCTCGCGCACCTGGGGCAGCGTCACGTGGATGAAGCGCCGCAGGCGTCCGGCGCCGTCGATCTCGGCGGCCTCGTACAGATCCGTGGGAATGCCCTGAATGGCGACGATGTAGAGCATCATGGTGTAGCCCATGGAGTGCCACTGGCTCATGGCGATGGCCGCGAAGATGGCGGTATCGGTGGAGCCGGTCCAGGCGTGGGTGAGGCTGTCTAGGCCGATCATCTCAAGGCCGGCGTTGATCAGGCCGATCTTGGGGTGGTAGACGAAGGAGAACAGCAGCGCCACGACCGTCATGGAGATGAGCACCGGCAAAAAGTACATGGTGCGCAGCAGGGTGCTCACGCGGCGGAGCACCTTGTCTTCCAGCACGGCGGCGATGCCCAGCGACAGCCCGACCTGGAAGATGACGGAGATCACGCAGTACCACACGTTGTTGACAAGCGCGGTGCGGATGATGGGGTCGGCGAACATCTCCTTGTAGTTTTGCAGGCCCACGAACGTCTTTTCGGGGGAAAAGGCGCTGAAGCTGAGCGTGGAGTAGTAGAAGTTGGCTACCAGCGGAATGTAGACGAATATGCCCAGCAGCAGCACACAGGGGATCACGTACAGGTATGGGGTGATGAAGCTCATGCCGGCTCTTTTGGTTTGCACAACGGTCACCTCCGGAAAAGTGGTTTGGCAGCAACATCCAGGTTGCCTTTCAAGGGACGCGGCCCTCTCTTGAAAGACAACCCTCATGCGCCGCGTCCTTCAAAGGAGCGCATGGAGAACGGAAGAAAAGGGAACCGGCGCCCGGCTGTAAGCGCAAGGCGCCGGTTCCAAGGGCAATGCTTACTGAATCGCCGCGGCCGCGGTCTGCACGGAAGCCATGACATCCTCCGCGGTCATGTCGCCGGTCAGCAGCAGCTGGCCGCCCGCCATGAACGCATTGGCGATGGTCGCGTCGGTCGCGCAGTCCTGCCAGATGGCCGGCTCGGTGGAGGCGAGGATCAGGTCGATGGCCTCCAGCTGCTTTGCGTCGCAGTTGGTCTCATCCCAGGCGCCCTGCACGCAGGAGATCTCGCCGGTCTCGGCGATCATGCGGTAGCCGCCTTCCTTGGAGATGATGAACTTCATGAACTTGATGGCCGCTTCCTGCACCTCGGGCTCGGCGGTGGCGGAGATCATCATGCCTTCCGGCGCGCCGGTGAGCTGGCCGGGATCGCCCTTGCCGCCCTCAACGGCGGGGAAGTTGAAGAAGGCATACTCGAACTCGGCGTCGTCGCGCAGGTACTTGATCTCGGCGAGCTGCATGTAGCAGATCGGGGATTCGCCCATGATGAACACGTTGCGGGCGAACTCGTGGTTCACGGAACAGGGATCGGCGGTCATGTACTGGCTCATGTCCTTGAAGATGTTCAGCGCGGTGATGTAGGCCTCGTCGGTGAAGTCGCCGCCGCCGGTGTAATCCTTGGCGAGCACCTCGGGATCGACCACGCGCTGGCAGATGGTGCCCAGGTAGTGGGAAACCGCCCACTGATCGGAGAAGCCCGCGGAGATCGGCTCCTCGTAGCCGTTTTCCTTCAGGGTCTCGCACACGGCGTAGAGCTCCTCGAGCGTGGTGGGCACTTCAAGGCCCAGCTCGCTGAACACGTCCACGTTGTAGAAGAACGCCTTGCCGTCCATCGACCACGGCGTGCCGTACTGCTTGCCGTCGTAGTTGAAGGGCGCCCACTGGCTGTCCACGATCTGATCGGCCCACTCGGGATCGGCGGCGATCACGTCGTCAAGCGCGAGCACGCGGCCGGACTTGGTCAGGTTCTCGCCGAAGGCGCCCGACCAGGAGAAGAACACGTCCGGCAGGTCGTCGGTGGAGACGAGCACGCGGATCTTTTCCTTGTAGGAGTCGTTGAGCACGCAGTCGGCCACGATGTCGATGTCGGGGTTGGCCGCTTCAAACTCTTCGATCAGCTTGTTGAGGTAGCTGAACTTCGGCTCGTTGGGCCAGCGGTGGAAGAAGTTGACGGTCACCTTGTCGGCCAGGGCGACGGAGCATACCAGCGTCAGGCTGATGGCCAGCGCCAGCATCAGGGCAATGCGTTTGTTCATGGTGAAACCTCCTATCTTGATGGAAGACGGCGACGGCCGCCGCCTCCTTTTTTGCAAGGCCGCCGCTTTGATAAGCGGCGGCCAACGTTATCGGAAAAGTCCGCCTGCGGCGTCCTTTTCCGAAATCTCTCTTAGTACTCCATGCACCACATGTAGCGGCGGACGGAGAGCGGATGGCCGCGGTGATAGGCCAGCGCGTCGGCATAGCTGCGCAGCACGACGCCCGCCACCAGCACGGCGAAGTACTTGCGCAGATCCTCGTCGATGCCGGTCATGTCGAACTCGTTGCAGTCGATGGGGTTCACATGCTCGGAGAAGCGCTTGCAGAAGGCCTCGGCGCGCACGTCGAGCACGCGGGTTTCGCCGTCGTTCTGCTCGCTGTAGGCGCCCATGGCGCTGTCGATGGCCACCAGCGGGCGCTTGAAGTCTGCGCCATACTCGGTGATCCAGTTGGAAGCGACGTTCTCGTCGCACTCCTTGCCGTAGTTCTTGAGGATGATGAAGGGCACGTCGAAGTCGGTCACCTCAAACGGGCCGTGGAAGAACTCGCCCGAGTGGATCGGCTCGGAGTGAATCCACTGCATCTCCTGCAGCAGGCAGATGGCAAAGGAGTACGCCACGCCGTAGCACGGGCCGGAGGACATGGTGTAGATGAGCTTCTCGCGCTTATACTTGGCGCCGAAGGCGTTGGCGCGCTCGGCGAACTTCGCCTTGTTGACCTCAAAGACGTGGGAGAGCGCATCGCAGCACTTGATGGCGCGCTCGTATTTTTCGCTGGGCTGCAGCACGTTGAGGATGCCGAACACCAGGCGGTAGAGCATGCCGTTGTTGCTGTCGCCCGGATCGGACTCAGGGCCCCAGGTGTAGGAGATGGGGTGCTGCGTCGCGTTCCACAGCGGGGAATCGACCTTATAGGAGAAGCTGATGGTCAGAGCGCCCTTGTCGCCGGCGAGCTGGGTGGCGCGGGTGGTCTCCAGCGTGTTGCCGGAGTGGGAGCAGGTCACCACCAGGCTCTTTTTGCCCAGGCCCTTCGGGCAGCGGTGGATGAACTCGTTGGCATTGTAGACAAACGCGGGGATCGCCGTCTCCAGGTCAAAGATGTACTGCGCGGGATCGAAGATCGCCTTGGAGCCGCCGCACGCCACGAAGTACACGTTCTCGATCTCGTGTCCGCGAACGGCCTCGATCGCCTCGTTGAGCTGCTTTACCTGATCCTGATTCATGGTGAAACATCCTCCTTCAAATTTGCAGTGTGCTCTTGCGCGATGTCATACCTTAGGATATAATGTCTTATGACATCTTATGACTAGATCATACACGCGCCCGGGGGGATTGTCAAGACCTTTTTCAAAAAAAGTTGCATAAAACTGTAGAATATAGCCGATGGGTTTCCCGGCTGTGTGTTCCATTTTTACAAAGAACCGATCTGGGAGGGATCAACATGCTCAAAACCATGCAAATCGAAGTCGATGCGCACACGCATACGGTGATGTCGGGCCACGCGTGGTCGACGCTGAGCGAAAACTGCCGCGCCGCGGCGCAGAAGGGGATGCGCGCCCTGTGCATGACCGACCACGGCGCGCGCATGAAGGGCACGGGCACGCACTGGGCGCCTTGGAGCTTTTCGCAGCTGCCCGATACGCTGGAGGGCGTGCGGGTGTATCCGGGCATGGAGTTCAACCTGTGGGATACGCAGGGGCATCTGGACGACTACTTTGACAGCGCGTTTGCGCATATCCGCTTCGGCATCGCCAGCATGCATAAGAACGTGATGCCCGTGCTCGACCGCGACGCGCATACCGAGGCGTATATCCGGGCGATGGATCACGCCTGCATCGACCTGATCGGCCACCCGGGCATCCCGGCCTACCCGGTGGATGAAGAGCGGCTTGTGCGCGCGGTGGCCGAGCGCGGGCGGCTGATCGAGATCAACAATAACTCGTTCACCGCGCGGCCGGGGTGCGATGCAGGCTGCCGCAAGATCGCCGCGCTGTGTATGCGCTACGACGTGCGGGTGTGCGTGGATAGCGACGCGCACTTCTGCGCGAACGTGGGCGCGGTGCCCCGCGCGCTGGCCATGCTCGATGAGCTGGGCTTCCCGCCGGAACTGATCGTCAACCTCACGTTTGAGCGCTTTGAGGCCTATATGCAGGAACGGGAAGCGCGCATGAAACAGGCGCTCAAGGAAGGCACAGCCTGATGAAAGATAAACCGGCTTCAAACCGCGCGAAAGAACGCAGAAAACAGCAAAGGCGGGGATACTGCCGGTTTGCGCCGGACAATCCCCGCCTTTGCTGCGTCATGTCGTTTTGCTTATTCTTTCTGCTTTGCAGATCAGCCCCGTCTCAATCGTAGCATACCGCGTTTTCACCCGAAAGTCGGTGTGCCAGACAACGGAATCAAACATTTACCCGGGCACGGCGTCTGCGATGATGCGGTTGAGCGCGGTCAGATCCGTCCCGGCAAACAGCTCAAATTTGACGATGCCCAGCCCGGAAAACCACAGCTTCAGCTCGCTGTCAAAGTCGATCATCCCGGCGGATTCGATCGCGTAGGCCTGAATGCGGCTGTACGGCAGCATGACAAAGGCCTTTTTCTTGCCGGTGATGCCCTGCGTGTTCACCGCGATCACCCGCCTGTCGGTAAAGAGGATGGCGTCGCGGATGCCCTGGTACTGCTGCAAGATGCGCTCCCCGTCGCACAGCAGGGGCCTGACCTGCTCGGTGATGCGGGTATCGTTTACGGGGCGCAGCTTCAAAAAGGCCATGTTCTCCAGATCGCTCATGCCTGTTCCTCCTGTCGTTTCGCCGGGCAGAATACGGGCGATTCCTCCAGCGGGTAGATCAAAAGCCCCGAGCCGCGGCAGGCTTCCTCCGTGAGGGTCAGCGCGCAGATGCGGCTGCTAAAGTAGGTCTTGTAGTAGCAGGTGCGGCGCGCCGCATCCATGCAGCAGGTGTAGAGGGTCTTGTCGCTGTGCCCTTCCGGGGTGACGACGCTGCCCGCCACCATGGCCACCGCATCCAGAATGCGGAAAAACTGCACCACGTCCTTGTCGCCGTCGCCGGTAAACTCGCTGTGTTCCTTCAAAAACACCGTGCGCACAAAGCGCGACATGGGCGATGCGTCGCCGGGCAGCCCGATGCCGCCCATGCCCTGCCCATAGGGCGCAAGGTCCAGCCGCGGGGCAAAGCGGTTTTCCGGCTGACGGGGCGAAAGCGCCTGGTAGTTGTTCAGGTTCATCATCTGGAAGGGAAACGGCGGGTTGTTGGTCAGCACCCCGGCGGGGTTTTCATACAGGTGCAGGCCGTCCTCCATGGGCTCGAGCGTCACCGAGCCGGTGGCATCGGCCAGGTGCCAGTGCAGCGGCGCCAGCGGGTAACCGGGGGCAAGCGGCATCGCTGTCACGCGGAGGGTGGAAAGCAGCGCCCGCGCCTGCGAAAGCGTCTGGCAGGCGCCAAGCACCAGGGGGATCAGCTCATAGGGCGCCACGTCGCCCTCCCGGCGCGCCCCGTCCGGGAAATAGTGGGCGTTGCCCGGGAAATTGAGCCCGGCCATGTACAGGCCCTTCTCGTTCATCGCCTCCGCGAACAGCGGCACGCCGCCTTCCACGCGCGCCATGCCCATCATGGCATAGCCCTCCTGCGGCGTCTTGCGGCAGTGAAAGGGAAAGGGGTAGGATCGCTTCGCGATCACAAGCGTCTGGCCAAAAGGCGTTTCCAGGTCCAGGTTTCTGCCATACAGGGCAGGGTTCGTAAAGGTTAAGCTGGTGCACATATCGGCATTCCTCCTTGTTTGATTTCCTATGATCATTATACACGCGCCGGCGGGAATAAAGCGGTTGTTTATACAACGGTCAGCGCGATTCGGGCATGTTTCGGAAAAGCCCGCCTGCGCGCTGCGTTTCCATACAAAAAAGCGCCCTCCCGCCTCGTGAGCGGAAGAGCGCAAAGGATCAATCAAATTCTCCGGGAGGTTTGGAGGGCCGCCGCCCTCCAATGCAATCCGAATCCGGCGACATGCGCGGCGGATTCGGGCCTTGCATCGCAAGGCTTCCTTACGGCGTTTCCCGCCCGGGAGGCCCGCAGGGACGAGAGGGAAACGCCGCTTCCTTCGGGAAAGAACGCCGCAGGCGGGCTTTCCCGACACCCCTTACGCATGTTGCGCCAGGAATTCCTCCGCCATGTGCACCGCCACCGCGCCGTCGGCAACGGCGGTGACCACCTGCCGCACCAGCTTGGTGCGCACATCGCCCGCCGCGTACACGCCGGGGATGGCCGTTTCGGTGCTCTCGCCCGCGACGATGTAGCCGCCGCGGTCGAGCTCCACCTGCCCGGCGACCAGCTCCGTGGCCGGCACCCGGCCCACGCTCACAAACACGCCGTCGGCGGCGATGTCCGTCTCTTCGCCGGTCTTCACGTCGCGCAGGCGCACGCCGGTGAGCCTGTCCCCGGCAAGCAGCTGCGTCACCACGCTGTTCCAGCGGAATTCGACGTTTTCCGCCTTCATCAGCGGCTCGTGGTAGACCTGCGTCGCCCGCAGCGTGTCGCGGCGGTGGACGAGGATCACCTTTTTGGCGATGCGGCTGAGCAGCAGCGCGTCCGCAGCGGCGGAGTTGCCGCCGCCGACCACCACCACCGTCTTGCCCTTGAAGGCCATGCCGTCGCACGCGGCGCAGTAGGCGACGCCGCGGCCGACAAGCGCCTTTTCCTCGGGCAAGCCCAGCTCCCTGGGGTTGGCGCCCATGGCCAGCACGACGGTCTTGCCGTAGAACGTGCCCTCGCTGGTCCTGATCACCTTGGGGTTGGCCGCGAGGTCAACCTCCTCCACCCGGGCATAGCGCGTCTTCGCGCCGAAGCGCTCCGCCTGCCGCTGCATCTGCCCGGCCAGCTCATAGCCGTCCACGCCCTCCGCAAAGCCCGGATAGTTGTCCACCTGGCGGGTCAGGGCCATCTGCCCGCCCGCGGAGAGCTTTTCAAGCACCAGCGTGCGAAGCCCCGCCCTGGCCGCGTACAGCGCCGCCGTGTAGCCGCCCGGGCCGCCGCCGGCGATGACCATGTCATACTCCGTCTGCCCGGCCTGCCGCTTCTTCGCGGGCAGGATGTCCGAAAGAAACGCCTCGATGGCGGCCTTGGACTCCGGCGCGACGACCGAATCCACGGCCTTGCCCTCCACATACAGCCGCAGCGTGGGGATCAGCTCCACGCCAAGCTCCTCCCAGAGGCGGTCATCCTCGTCCATGTCGAGCTTGACGACCTCCAGCTCGCCTTCATACTCGGCGGCAAGCGCATCATACGCGGGCCCGATCTTGCGGCAGTGCGGGCACCAGGGGGCGAAGAAATCCACCAGAAAGGTCTTTTTCTGCCCGATCAGGGTTTTGAGTTGCTTTGAATCTATGTGCATAGCGGCCATTGTACCAGCTCCTTTTGTCTTTGTTTGCACTCAGTATACCCCAAGCCGCGCCGCCGTTCCGTGACGAAATCACAAAGCCGCGCCCGTTCTTCGTCTGATGAAGCGGAAAGGAGCGCGGCGGCCATCAGGCGCTCTTTTGTCCCGCGCCCTTCGCCCGCGCCCCGAAAAACGGAAGCCGGCTAAGGCCGTCGCGGATCAGGCGGCCGCGCACCGAAGCGCCCATGCGGCGGCGGATCAGGCGCGCATCCGAAAGGCGCGCATTGGGCAGCGACGGCGCATACAGCGCCGCATCCACCGCGGGAATGAGCGCGTCCAGCGCCGCCTGAAGCGGGGCGTCCTCCCCGGCGCTTTGGCGCAGGCGGAGCAGGAATTCCCTCGGGGTCTCGCCGCGGCGCTTGTGCCACGGGCCCATGCGGCAGCGGCGCACGAGCAGGTAATACAGGCCCTTGGGCGTGTTCCGGTTTTGAAAGAGCCAGATCCGCAGCCCCACACAGGCCGCAAAGGAGGCAAACAGGCGGCGCAGCCCCTGCGTCAGGGACATCCGCGTGCGGGCCGGTCCCCCCGGGGCAACCACGTCTGTGCCTCCCAGGCGGATGCGCCCGAGCAGGTGCAGGCCCCACGCGACCAGCAGCACCAGGGCCGCCAGCAGCACCAGGCCCACCGCGGCCATGGCGGCGGGGCTGGCCTGCGGCGCCTGCTGCGCCTCGGCCTGCGCCTGCGGCAGGCCGCCCATGTCCTGCTCCCACTCCAGCCCGCCGGTGGCCTCCTCGGGGAAGAGCGAAGCAAACCAGGCGGCGGCCCGGGCCAGCAGCGCGCCCAGGAAGCGGACGGCGGCGCTCAGCGCGCCGAAAACCGCCACCACGCCCTGCCCGACCGGCGCGGCAACCAGCGCCCAGAGCAGGAGCACGCAAAGCAGAATGAGCCCGAAGACCGCGGCCGCAAAGAGCCACCCGCGCGCGCTCAGGTTGCCGCCCGTGCGGCAGACCATCAGCCCCAGCAGCGAGCCCGCGCACCCGACGGCGGCGGGGAGCATCTGATAGGCCGGGATCTTCGCGCCGGCGGCATAGGCGACAAAGAGCACCAGCGCCACCAGGCTCGCATCCAGGCACAGGATCACGCGGGAGAGCGCCGGGGGCGTGATGGCCAGCCGGGCGGCCTGCACCGTCAAAAAGGCGCAAAGCGCGGCGGCGACGGCCAGCGTCAAGCGCTCATCCGGCCCGATGGAAAGCGCCAGGCCCAAAAAGCAGGCCACGCAAAGCGCGAGATTGGCAAGCACCAGCGCCCGCAGGCTGCGCTGCCGGCGCAAAAACAGGCGGTTCGCCCCGTAGAGCGCGGGCGCAAGGAGCATGAGCGCCTGGGGAAAGACGAGCCCCGCGCGGATTTCGCCGGAAAACCAGTATGCCGCCATGCAGAGCATGCAGGCCTGGCAGAGTATGGCACTGAGCGCGCCCACCGAATCGCTTTTATGCGCCATGGTTTTCCTCCTTGAGGCTGCACAGGCAGACCGTCTCATAATCCCCGTAGGGCTTGCCGTCCACATAGGTCAGCACGCTGGTGTTTTCCGGGCTCAGCGTGCGGCCCAGCAGCGGGCGGCTTTTGAGATAGCCGGCGCTGTATGCGATGTAGTAAAAGCGGCCCACGCCCCGCGCGGCCTGCAAAAGCGGGGCCTCGTCAAAGACAGGGCGCTGGTTGACAATTTCGATGCCGTCCCCGTCGCGCAGCGGCTCGGCCGGCTCATACGCCGCCAGGGCGCACAGCAGATCCTCCGTGGCGCTTTCCGCGGCAAAGAGATTGACCGCCTCGCCGCCCCTGCCCCTGCACAGGCTCAGCCCGCAGCGCACCTGCGCCGCATAAAGCCGCACCAGCTCCGAGGCCAGGATGCTCAGCGCGTCCTCCAGCTGTGCAAGGTGGGGCGTCTTCCCGCTGAAGCTCTCCCCGTCGAATATGAAGTGCACGCCCTTGGGCAGGATGTCCTCATACACGTTGACGCACAGGGGCAGGCCGCGGGCCGTCAGCCGCCAGTTGATGTGCTTGAGCGAGTCGGTGGACTGGTAATCCCGGGTGGACCGAATGACCGTGGGGTCTTCCATCACGCCCCGGGTGCCGGTGTCGGCGTTCCACAGGTTGCGCAAAAACAGATCGGGCCGCACCGCCACCAGCCTGGGATAGACCGCAAAGGAGCGCCTTTCCTCGCGGGGCAGCGGGCACTCGATCTGGGTCAGGCCGAAGCCGTCGCCCGTTCTCAGGCGCCACAGCGCGCTGGTGTACACGCCCCTGCGCTCCGCGCGAAAGCGCACGGGCAGGCGGGCCGTCTCATACCAGAGCAAAAAGGCGCACCGCTTCTGCCCCACCAGCTCGGTGGACGCCCCCTCCTCCTCCAGGGCGCTCACCTCCCAGCTGTCGGGCTTGCGGCTCTCCTGCGGGATCAGGCACAGGCTGCGCGCCAGCGGGAAAAACAGCTCCAGCCAGACCAGCGGCAGAAATTTGCCGTTGCGCACCGTCACCTCCAGCTGCGCTTCCTCCCCCGGGAACATGCCGCGCACCGCCCCGGTGATGCGCACCTGCACGTGCCGCGCGGCCAGAACGGCCCAAAGGCGCGAAGCCCCCGCCAGCAAAAACACAAACATCAGCGCGAGGGCCAGCCGCCCCTGGCCAAAGAAGGCCGCCAGCGCGGCGCACACAAACACGGCGACCAGCGCCGGGATGGACGTGAGCAGGCTGGAGCGGCTGAAAGCGGCTTTTGTTTGTCGAAAAAGTCCGCCTGCGGCGTCCTTTTCCGAGTTTTTAGCGTTTTTTTCGTTCACGCCCGCTCCCCCTTCAGCGCGGGCGCGGCCTCCACCCGGGAAAGCACATCGCCGAGCACCGAGGCGGCACTCGCCCCGGAAAAGCGCGCCGCGCCGGAGAGCACCAGCCGGTGCCCGAGCACGGGGTGGGCCAGGGCCTTGACATCGTCGGGGGTGACGTAATCCCGCCCCTGCATGGCCGCCCACACCTTCGCGGCGCGGTACAGTCCGCGCGAGGCCCGGGGGCTGGCCCCCATGACCAGCTGATCGTGCCTGCGGGTCATGTCCGCCAGCGCCACGATGTAATCCGCCACCGCGTCGGACACGTGCACGGCGGCAACCTGCTGCTGGGCGCGCGAAAGCTCCTGGGCGTTCGTCACGGCGCGCACCGTGTCAAAGGGAATCTCGTCGCCGAGGTTTCGCAGCATCTCCCGCTCCTCCTCCGGCTTGGGATACCCCATGCTGATGCGGATGAGGAAACGGTCCATCTGCGCGGCGGGCAGGCGGAACGTGCTCTCCGACTCCACCGGGTTTTGGGTGGCCAGCACCAGAAACGGCGTGGGCAGCGCAAACTGCTCCCCGTCGATGGAGATCTGCCTTTCCTCCATGGCCTCCAGCAGGGCCGACTGCGTCCTTGGAATGGCGCGGTTGATCTCGTCGGCCAGCAGAATGTTGGTCATGACCGGCCCCTGCCGCAGCTCAAAATCCCCGGTCTTCTGGTTGAAAATCCGCATGCCGATGATGTCGCTGGGCAGCATATCCGGCACAAACTGAATGCGCCCGGACCGGCACCCCAGCGCCAGCGAGATGGTCTTGACCAGCGTGGTCTTGCCCACGCCGGGAAGGTCGTCAAGCAGGATATGCCCGTTTGCCAGAATCGCCATGATGATCATCCGGATGCGGTCCGACTTGCCGACGATGATCTTTTCCGTCTCTTGCTCAATAGCCTGTGCCAGCCTGCAAATGTCCATGATTCCACTCCTTTATGCGCGCGTGTTTCCATGCATCCCCGGCGGATTGAGCCCGGCCCCTTGCCCCCCGGGCGCCCCTCTTCGCCTGCGCGCCGCAAGGCCGCTTTGCGCCCAAATCCGCATTGCAAAAAAAGAAACTTCTATTATGATAACAAGGGCCGGAAAAAATTTCAAGGTTCAGATTCCTTTACGCAGGGCATCCTCTCTGCGCACGGGGTCAAAAAGCCGCTCCCCCGCCAAAGGGAGCGGCACAGACTGTCAAAAAAACCCTTCCGGGAGGTTTGGAGGGCCGAAGCCCTCCAAATGCAAGGCGAATCCGGCGACATGTGCGGCGGATTCGCAAGCTTGCGCAGCAAGGTTTCCTTGCGCTGTTTCCCGCCCGGGAGCCCCGCGGGGGCGAGAGGGAAACAGCGTAAAAATTCGGAAAAGGACGCCGTAGGCGGACTTTTTCGACACGCTG
>DVJV01000049.1 GCA_018716525.1 Candidatus Ventricola gallistercoris | reverse complement strand
ATTGTCGATACCGACAACATGATGAGCCAGCCGCGCGGCCTGACCGCCGCATCGGGCATCGACGTGCTCACACACGCGCTGGAAGCGTATGCCTCCATGATGGCCACCGATTACACCGACGGCCTCGCGCTCAAGGCCATGAAGAACGTGTTCAACTACCTGCCGCGCGCCTATGAAAAGGGCGCGGAGGACCCCGAGGCGCGCGAAAAGATGGCCGATGCCTCCTGCATGGCCGGCATGGCGTTTGCCAATGCGTTCCTGGGCGTCTGCCACTCGATGGCGCATAAGCTGGGCGCGTACCACCACCTGCCGCATGGCATCGCCAACGCGCTGATGATCTGCTATGTGCTGCGCTACAACGCGGCGTCTGTGCCGGCGAAGATGGGCACATTCCCGCAGTACGCCTACCCGCACACGCTGGAGCGCTATGTGGAGTGCGCCAACTTCTGCGGCGTCACGGGCGAGGGTGATCAGCAGACGCTCGACCGCTTCATCGACAAGATTGAGGCGCTCAAGGCGGCTGTGGGCGTCAAGAAGTCCATCGCCGAGTACGGCATCAGCGAGGAGGCCTTCATGGCCAGCCTGGACCAGATGGTCGAGGATGCATTTGATGATCAGTGCACCGGCGCAAACCCGCGCTATCCGCTGATGAGCGAGATCCGCGAGATGTACCTCAAGGCGTACCGCGGCGAGAAGGCGTAAGGCCGCGTGCGCACTGGGTTGAAAGCAGAGACGAAACGGGAGGAAAGACGCATGGAAAACAGGCAGATCATCGTGGAGCGCGCCACGAAAACCGTCTACCGCGACGGCGATACCATTGTCAAGCAGTTTGTGCCCGGCTATGCGAAGTCGGCTGTGCTCAAGGAAGCGTTTAATCACGCGCTGGCGGAGGAGGCGGGGCTGTCCGTGCCTGAGCTGCTGGGCGTGAAGGATACGGGCGAGGGCTGGGCGCTGTTCATCCGCCGCATCGAAGGGCGGACCATGGCGCAGGCCATGGCGGATGAACCGGAGAAGCTGGAAATCTACATGGAGCAGTTTGTGCAGATTCAAAGCAGCATCCACAAGGCGACATGCCGCCAGATGGGCCGCCTGAAGGATAAGCTCAACGCGCAGATTTCCTCACTGCGCGATGACCTGGATGCCTCTACCCGCTATGAGCTGCATGTGAGGCTGGAGAACATGAAGCCGCATACCAAGATCACCCACGGGGATTTCAACCCCACCAACGTGCTCCTGGGGGATGACGGCAAGATCTATGTGCTGGACTGGGCGCACGCGGCCATTGGCAATGCGTCGGCAGATGCGGCGATGACCTATCTGCTCTTTGCGCTGGAGGATCAGAAGAAGGCGGATCTCTATCTGAAGTGCTTCTGCCGCAGCAACGACATCGCCATTCAGTACGTGCAAAAGTGGCTGCCGATCGTTGCGGCCGCGCAGATGACCAAGCAGCATGGCGCGGAGCGCGAGTTCCTGACGGGCTGGACGCAGGTCGTGGAGTTTGAATGATGCAGCGTGCCTGAATGGGAATTGGTCTGACGTTTTTTGTGCCGGCAGGCGCAAGTTAGCTGCAGTACGGGCTCCTGAATATAAAGAACATCAAACCGGCGCCACCCCTCTTCTGTGGATGAGGGGGGCGCTTTTGCACATGGCGTGGCAGAGGTGAATGCGATGCTGCATAAAGGTGGCGCAGCAGGCGGGGGAAAGGCGGCATCTTGCAGCGGCGCGCAAGTGCAGTCCGGACTTGGGACAGTGCGGGAAGCGCTTAAAAATGCATGAAAAGACTGAAAGATTTTACATAAAACACACACGGATTCAACGCGAATGTGATATAATGGAAGAACATCGGATAAAATGGACCGGATACGCCGGCTGCGCGATGCAGGGAGCATGTGCGCGCTGCAAGGAAAGGAAGTACACCCCTCTATGGATGATAAGATGATCTTCATGAACCGTGAGCTGTCCTGGCTGAAATTCAACGAGCGCGTGCTTGAGGAAGCGGAGAGCAGCCGGGTGCCGCTGTGCGAACGGTTGTCCTTCGCCTCGATTTACCAGAGCAATCTGGATGAGTTTTTCATGGTGCGGGTTGGTTCGCTGATCGACCAGATGAACATGACCCCCAAGCTGCGCGACAACAAGACCAACATGACTTCGGCCGAGCAGCTGCGCGCCGTGCTTGCGCGCGTGCATGAGCTCAACCATCGCAAGGATGCCGTGTATGCCCGCCTCATGGAGCAGATCGAAGAGGCGGGCGTGCGCCTGGTGGATTTCAGGAAGATCGGCCGGCAGGAGAGCGAGCGTCTGGAGCGGTATTTTGACTCGGAGATTGCGCCGCTCATCTCCCCTTCGATCGTGGGGCGGCGCCAGCCGTTTCCGTTCCTGCGCAACCGGGACATTCACGCGGTGGTCGTGCTCGAGCGCAAGAACGGCAAGCGCAAGCTGGGCATCATTCCGTGCAATGCGGGCGTATTCCCGAGGTTGATCGAGGTATCCGCCAGTGAAAAGACGTATATGCTCGCCGAGGAGCTGATTTTGCACTTCATTCCCAAGGTGTTCCAGGGGTACTACGTCAAGTCGAAGTCGCTCATCCGCGTCACGCGCAATGCCGATATCGATGCCGATGCGCTCTATGACGACGACCTTGACTACCGGGAGTTCATGGTCGAGCTGATCAAGCGGCGCAAGCGCCTGGCGCCGGTGCGCCTGGAGCTTTCCCGCGAGCTGGATGGCGACATCGTCAACACGCTGTGCGAGTACATGGATGTGCCGCGCGAATACGTGTTTCAGAATAACACGCCGCTGGATCTGTCCTTCCTCTTCCGGATTCAGGATATCCTGCGCCAGCGCACCGAGCTGTTTTTCGAGCGGCGCATCCCGCAGAAATCGCCGATGTTTTCCGGCAATGAGCCGATCCTCTCGCAGATTGCGCAGGGCGACAAGCTGCTCTCCTATCCCTATGAGAGCATGAAGCCCTTCCTCGATATGCTCCAGGAGGCGGCCAACGATGATGCGGTCGTCTCCATCAAGATGACGCTTTACCGCGTCGCCAAGCAGAGCAAAGTGGTCGAGGCGCTGATCGAGGCGGCCGAAAACGGCAAGGAAGTGCTGGTGCTCGTGGAGCTCAAGGCGCGCTTTGACGAGGAGAACAACATCGTGTGGTCGCGCAGGCTCGAAAAGGCGGGGTGCAATGTCATCTACGGTCTGGACGGCTACAAGGTGCACTCCAAGCTCTGCCTGATCACCCGCTATGAGGATGGGCACACGCGCTACTACACGCAGATCGGCACCGGCAACTACAACGAAAAGACGGCCAGGCTTTATACCGACCTGTGCCTGATGACCGCCAACCAGGAGATCGGCCGGGAAGCGGCGGCGGTGTTCAATGCCCTGGGCAAGGGCGAGACGGTGGAGTCGACGCAGCATCTGCTGGTTGCGCCGCACTGCCTGCAAAACAAGGTGCTCGATCTGATGCAGGGCGAGATCGACCGGGCGCTTGCAGGGGAAGAGGCGTACATCGGCGTGAAGATCAACTCCCTGACCGACAGGAAGATCATCGACAAGCTGGTGGAGGCATCCTGCGCCGGGGTCAAGGTCGAGCTGATCGTGCGCGGCATCTGCTGCCTGATTGCGGGCGTGCCCGGACGTACGGAAAACATCCGCGTGGTGAGCATCGTGGGGCGATTCCTGGAGCATTCGCGCATCTACATTTTCGGCAAGGGCGAGCGCGCGAAGGTGTACATTGCCTCGGCGGACTACATGACCCGCAACACCATCCGGCGTGTGGAGGTGGCCGCGCCGGTGTATGACCCGGCCATCAGGGCAAGGCTGATCAGCATGTTTAACACCATGCTAAGCGACAACATGCAGGCGCGCGAGCAGCAAAAGGACGGCAGCTATCTGCGCCTGACGCCGGGAGAAGATGAGCCGCTCAACAGCCAGGAGTTCTTCTATCAGCAGGCGTATGACATGGCGCCCAATAGCGCGCGGCCTGCCGGTACCCCGTAAGTGCCCAAAAAGGGCAGAAATCAACAGGGCGTCCCTGCCCGGTTCACAAGTGTGAACGGTCGGGGACGCCCTGCTTGCTGCTTTTTTTACGGGGTTACTGCGCGTAGATGATGTCGTCGCGCAGCCTGTAAATCGTGGCGCCGTATTTCTTGCGGCAGAATGCATCGACAAACCAGTCGATCTCCTTCACCGCGTCAAACTGCACATAGGCGTAGCGCTCGCCGTTGACGGATTTTCCCTTCATATTGGAGTCCGTCCAGCGGACGGTATCCGTCTCGGGGTCGTAGTCGGCGATGAAGATCATGCTGTGCGCGCCCACGCCGTAGTAGTAGTTGGCAGCCATCTGGAAGTAGTCGCCGCGCTGAGCCTGCTGGAGGAAGGCGCGGGCGTTGGCCCGGTTTTCCTCCTTGCTCAGGCTGTCATCGTAGCGGAATGTTGCCGCCGCGTAGAAGGGGTTGCCTGACTCGGCGGGGACATCTTCCCATTCAACGCCGTACACATAGGGCGCACATTCCTCGCGGGGCTTGTTGTTGGCAATGACCAGCGGCACGTCCGGGTAGGCGGCCATGCGGAAATCGTCACACGTTTCCCGGAAGAGATGCACGGTGAAATTCTTGCAGATGTAGATATCCCCGCTGTACTGTGCGCGCTGTGCGCGACCGCCGGCCTCGTCATAGAGCGTCTGTGCCAGGGCAATGATGCGGGAGATGAAGTCTTCGCGTGCGGCAGGGTCACCCTCCGGGGGTTGCGGTTGCGCCTGCTCATCCAGCGGAGCCATGATGGCATCGGTCGCGGCGCTCATTTCCTCCGGCGAGAGGCGCTCGGCGCCGGCCATGGATGCGCACAGCACAAGCGTAAGAAAAAATGTCAGAAAACGAAAACGGATCATGTGGACACCTCGCAATTCAGATGGCTTATTGTACCATGGAAGGAGGGGGAAAGCAACTGCATGGATGCTTTTTCGTGATGGTTGGATATGTAAAAAACAATGTAAAACATGCATTATAATATTGTTTCGACAAAATCAGAAAATTTTTTCGACAATTTTTTTGCAGAAACGAGTGCATCATCTGTTGAAATGCAGAAAGGAAACAGCGGAAAAAACTCAATAGAATCCAAGATTTGTACACAAAAAAATGTGTACAAACGCGCTGCATAACTTGTGATATAATATCTGGAGAGGGCGCATATGACGACGTTGACGAATGGAAAAGAATATGTTAGTATAATGCAAGATGCCCCCGATTAATAAACAGGAAGTGGAGATATGCCGCCTAAACAGAGAATAACACGGGAAATGATTCTCGAAAAATCGTTTTCCATGTTTTGCCGGGATGGCATGGATGCGGTCAATGCACGCTCCGTGGCCAAGGCGCTGAATTGCTCGACGCAGCCCATATTCAGCTACTTTTCCGGCATGGATGACCTCAAAAACGCGCTGGATCAGAAGGCACGCGATGCCTTTGAGCAGGCGCTGGCAGAAGCGAGGGGAGACAGCACCATTGACAATGCGTGTGCTGGGTACATTCGCTTCGCCATGGAGCAGCCGCGTCTTTTCGCACACATGTTCTTGAACATCAATGAGGGCCAGGCCCAGGTGACCATGAATGCCATGCTGCGCACTCCGGTGGTCGAAGCCGAATGCGCGCAGACGGGCTTGTCACAGGAGGATGCCCACGGGATTTGTGAAAAGATGTGGATATTTGCGCATGGGCTGGCTGCACTGCAGGCGTCCGGACAGAGCGCGTTCACACCGGATCAGATCTGGGAAATGATCGCAAAGACGCATGAATCGTTGCGGCTTAGTGCACAGCACAGCCAGGAGCACACCGGTGCATGATCAAAGGCCTTTCGCCGGGGAAGAGAACCATTCTTCCCCGGACGAAGAGGCCTTTTTTTCATGCGATTACATGGACGAGGGGGTCAGCGAAAGGAGTGTCACCGTCGGTGGATTTGCAAGCCGGAAAAAGGGCGCGGGATACAGCTCGTCGCTGCCTCCCAGACCGGGGCTCGTGTAGACCCAGGTGTGCCCGACCCGCGTGAGGCCGCAGTAGGTGTCTGCGCCGGGCAAGAGGCCGTACATGGGCAGATTCTGGGAGGGGATGAACAGCGGCCCGATAAGAGGCAGGCGCAAAAGGCCGCCCAGATAGTGGCCGCACAGCACCAGATCGACCTGCCCCCACAGGCTGCCGGATGATGCTTCCAGAATGTCGGAGTCGCGCGGCGGCACGTGCGTCAGGGCGATGAAGATATCCTCCTCGTTCATCTCTTTGCGCGCGGCGCGCGTTTCCTCCAGCCAGTGCAGGTTATACTTGGCCAGCTCGATGGCGTTTTCGTCATCCGAATCTTCGGCATTGAGGTACTTGAGCTCAAACTGCCCCTGCATGGTGTCGATATCCAGGCTCAGCTGTGAGTTGGTCGTCAGCCAGATGGTCTGTCCCTCGCGCTCGATGCGCTGCGGCGCGCTGAGCATTTCGGCTCCGCGCTGCTGCACGCCCAGCACCCATGGCGCAAAGGGGCTGCCGCCGGTTGCATACTCCATGGAGGAGGGCGTGGGATCATCGTCCCCGGCGATGAAGTAGATGGGCGCATTCGGGTTGAGCTCGCGCAGCATCTCCACCAGCGCGTACAGCGGCTGCGCGTTGCCCCGCGCGGAAACCATGTCGCCGGTGAGCAGCACGACGTCAAACTGCGCGTTTTTGAGCGCGAAGCGCATCAGCATCTGGTCCGGGCCAAAGAGCGCCCCCTTCAGGTCGGAAATGTGCAGCAGGGTATACCCTTCAAAGGCTTCGCTCAGCCCCTTGACGGGCACGCTGACCCGCGTGACGTGCACAAACTGGTTGGCGATCATGTTGATCACCAGCAGCAGTGCGCACACAAGCACGAGCAGCAGAAAAAGCCGCTTGGTCAGCGGCTTTTTCTTTCGTGGTTCAAAGAAGTCGGTATCCGGCTTCGCGGCTGTAAAATGGGCGGTGTGCTGCGGGGAGAAGGACTCATACCCGCTCCGGCTTTGATTTGGGCGTCTGTTCATCCAGACTGCACCTCGCTTATGGAATTCATATGTCCATTATAGAGGAAGAAAAGGGGGGCAATCAACGTCAGATTTATCCAAAATGGATGGGTTTGCAAAATATCGCGGATTGCGGCGCTTTGCATGCAAAGCCAAGTGTGATACAATAGGCCCATATTCGACAGGAGGTTTGTCATGGCCAAGGAAAAGACGGTGTATATGTGCAGCGCGTGCGGGTATGAGACGCCGCGCTGGATGGGCAAGTGCCCGGGGTGCGGCGCATGGAACACGCTGGAGGAGCAGGCCCCGCGCACCGCAGCGGAGGCGCCGGCCAAGGCGGCCAAGCAGCGGCCGGGAACGGGCGCAAGTGCCATGAGGCTTTCCGAGATCACGCAGGAGGAGTCCGTGCGGGCGACGACGGGCATCGGGGAGCTGGACCGTGTGCTGGGCGGCGGTGTGGTGGAAGGCGCGCTGATGCTGGTGGGCGGCGATCCGGGCATCGGTAAATCCACGCTGCTTTTGCAGGCATCGGAGCACCTGGCACAAGGCGGAGCGCGGGTGCTGTATATATCGGGCGAGGAATCGGCGCGCCAGATCAAGATGCGCGCCCGGCGGCTGGGCGTAACCAGCGAAAACCTGCTGATACTCAGCGAAAACGCCATGGATGCCGCAGAGAGGCGCTGGCAGGAGATCGCGCCGGATTACATGATCGTCGATTCCATCCAGACCATGTACAGGCCGGATATGGCCAGCGCGCCGGGCAGCGTATCACAGGTGCGCGAGTGCGCGAGCCTGCTCATGCGCATGGCCAAGACGACGGGGTGTGCGGTGTTTCTGGTGGGCCATGTGACCAAGGAGGGCGCCATCGCCGGCCCGCGGGTGCTCGAGCACATGGTGGATGTGGTGCTCTACTTTGAGGGGGACAGGCAGCATGAATACCGAATTCTGCGCGCGGTGAAAAACCGGTTTGGCTCGGTCAACGAGCTGGGCATTTTTGAAATGCGGGAGACGGGCATGGTGCCGGTGGAAAATCCTTCGGAGTTGCTGCTTTCCACGCGCGCGCGCAATGTGCCGGGTTCCTGCGTGCACTGCGCCATCGAGGGATCGCGCCCCATGCTGGTGGATGTGCAGGCGCTTGCGCTGCAAACGGCCTACGGCACGCCCCGGCGGACCACGAACGGATTTGACGCGGGCCGCCTAGCGCTGCTTTTAGCGGTGCTTGAAAAGCGGGCCGGCGTGTCGCTGTTTAACCAGGATGTATATATCAACGTGGCCGGCGGGCTGGAGCTGTCCGAACCGGCGGCGGATTTGTCGCTGTGCGCGGCGGTGGCCTCGAGCGTGCGCGATGTGTGCGTGCCGCCGGACTGGGCGGTCATCGGGGAGGTCGGTCTGGCGGGCGAGATCCGCGCGGTGTCGCAGGCGGAAAGGCGGCTTTCCGAGTGCGCAAGGCTGGGCTTTCAAAGCGCCGTCGTGCCGCGGGAAAATGCGCGCCATCTGCATGCGCCACAGGGAATGCGCGTGTATGGCGTAGAGACGCTCGCGGAGGCGCTGTCCATCCTGATCGGGTGATCGCATGGCGTCTGTGGCGCTGCATGGTTTGAAAGGTTGTCTCATACCCTTGAGCGGGTGATGGGATGAACGCGATTTTTTGCGCCCTGCTACTGGCCGGGCTCATTCACGCCACCGCTACGGGGCAGGCCGATGCGGCGCAGCGCGCATTGCTTGCGGGCGGCGGCGAGGCGATCGAACTGCTCGTGGGGATGGCGGGGGCGTATGCCTTCTTCGGCGGGATTCTGAGCGTGCTGCGCGAGAGCGGCGCGACGGGGGCGCTTGCGGCGGCCATGCGCAGGCCGGTCAATGCGCTGTTCCGATTTCGCCTGGGGGAGGAGCGCGCGCTTGACGACATCTGCGTCAATCTGTCGGCCAACATGCTGGGCATGGGGGCTGCCGCGACGCCTGCGGGGCTGTCGGCCATGCGCACACTCGCGCAGGCCGGTGAGCGCGACGGGCGGGCAAGCGATGCGATGATCCTCTTTCTGGTCATCAACACCTCGAGCGTGCAGATGCTGCCCGCCTCGATGATCGCGCTGCGCGCCCAGGCAGGGGCGGCCAATCCGGCGGATATCGTGCTGCCTACGCTGCTGGCGACGGCGGTTTCCACGCTGACCGGCGTGGCGCTGTGCAGGCTGTGCGCATCGCGCACACCGGGGAAGGGGAGGCGGCGCGCGTGACGGCATCGGTTCTGCTCCCGGCGCTTGCGGTGTTTTGTGTGCTGTCCGCCTTGCGCGCCCGCGTGGATGTCTACGATGCATTTGTGCGCGGCGCCCGCGAAGGGCTGCTCACCCTCTGGCACATGGCGCCCTATCTGGCGGTGATTCTGATGGCGGTGGCGCTCGTCAGGGAGACGGGGCTGCTCGCGGATGCGCAGCGGGCGCTTGCGCCGGTGATGGGTGCGCTGGGGTTGCCGCCGCAGGCCGCGGGCGTGGTGCTTCTGCGGCCGCTGTCGGGATCGGCATCTCTGGCTGCCGTCAAAGATGTGCTGGACACCTGCGGAGCGGAAAGCCGCGCGGCACGCCTGTGCTGCGTCATCAGCGGCGCAAGCGAGACGGTGTTTTTTACGGGATCGCTCTACCTGGGTGCGGCGGGTGTCAAGAAGGCGCGCTATGCCGTGCCAGTCGCCCTGGCGGCCTATCTGGCGGGGGTGCTGGCGGCCGCGCATTTGGTGTGACAAAATGCCGCAGCTCTTTGCCAAAATGCGCCGGTGCTTGACAGAAACCGTCGGATCGACTACAATAAACCAAAGTGGATTTGTGTGCGCTTTTCGACACCGTTCGGCGGGATTCTCTGCCGGTGAAGGGAGGAAGGGGACTCAGTGACCCTGAATATCAACATGGATCATCGCATAAGAGCTATCCGCGTTGCGGCGGCGGTGATGATGATCGCTTTTCTGCTTGCCGTGTCGGCGTTTGCGATGGCTGAAGCGGACCCCATCCGCGTCTCATCGCTGTGTGAGCCGCAGTCTGTCGTTTCCGAGCAGGAAGTGACCATCACCATCAAGATCTACAATAGCAGCCAGCAGGATATGACCGAGGAGATCGTCCTCTACGGCCCTGACGGCTACTCCGTGGATAAGTTTGACGGGCTCAAGGCCGAGCAGAGCGTGACCTACACCGGCACGTGGAATGTCACCGCGGAGGAAATCGAAAAGGGCAAAATCAATTACTATATCCGCTATAACGTGGATACGGGAGACGGCCCCACGCAGACAGCCCACACCGTGCCCGTGACCATTCAGACGGAAGAAGCTGCGCCCCAGCTGACCGCGACTTACAGCATTACGCCTGTCGCCGCGCGCGAGGGGCAGCAGGTCAACGTGACGTATACGCTTTCCAATACCGGCAACATCGAGCTTCGCAACATCGTGGTGGAGAACAAGGGCATTTCCTCTGAGAAGCTCTCCGCTGCATCGCTCTCCGTTGGCGAGAAGATCACGCTGGAAGACAGCTTTACCATGGGCAGCGCCGAGCTGGTGAGTGAGCCGGTCATCACCTATCAAGCGGCCGGAAGCGATGAGAAGCTGACCATCTCGGACATGGCCCGCCGGACGGTTACGCTGGCAGAAGATGGGCTTGAGGTTGAGATTTCCTCCGAAAAGACCGAAGATCTCTACCCGGGCGAGCAGATGTCCATTGCCCTCTCCCTCAAAAACAGCGGTGAGACGCCCTATACGGGCCTGACCGCTACGCTGAGCGACGGCACCGTCGTCGCCACGGGCGTGGATCTGGCCCCCGGCGCCTCCCTGGAGCAGGAAGTGCTCTGGTCGCCCACGGAAGATGGCGAGGTTTCCGTCAATGTCAGCGGCACGGACGAAAACGGTGAGAGCATCATGGTGTCCTCCAATGCGCTGGAGGTGACCACGCAGGACAGCTCCACCGCGCTGATTCTCAATGTGACCACGCAGGCGCAGACCACCACCATCTACTCTGAACCTGCAGTCGTGCGCTTTGGCCTGCTGGTGGAGAACATCGGCCAGACCGATGCGGCGACGCTTTCCGTTCAGGAGGCGGGGGTGACGGTTGCCACCATTCC
>DVJV01000048.1 GCA_018716525.1 Candidatus Ventricola gallistercoris | reverse complement strand
GGCCTCAACTCGTTTTCCCTGATGGCCATACCGTTTTTCATCTTCGCCGGAGAAATCATGGGCGCGGGCGGCATATCGGATCAGCTGGTGGCGCTGGCCAAGTCGCTGATCGGCCACGTGCGCGGCGGCCTGGCGCAGGCCAACGTGCTTGACAGCATGTTCTTTGGCGGCATCTCCGGTTCCCCGGTGGCGGATGTCTCCTCTCTGGGGTCCATCATGATCCCGATCATGAAGCGCGACGGCTATGATGAGGATTTCTCCGCCGGCATCACGATGGCCAGCTCCGTGCAGGCGCTGCTCATTCCGCCCAGCCACAACATGATCATATACGCGACCTCCGCGGGCGCGGTCTCCATCGCCAAGCTGTTTGTGGGCGGCATGGTGCCGGGCGTCGTGCTGGGCATCGCCCTGATGATCTATGTGTATTACGTTTCCAGAAAGCGCAATTATCCCAAGGGAGACAAGTTCAGCCTGAGCGTCTTCCTTTCCACGTTCAAAAAGTCCATTCTGGCGCTGGTCACCATCGTCATCATCGTTCTGGGCGTGACCACGGGCATCTTCACCGCCACGGAGTCCGCGGCAATCGCCGTCGTCTGGGCGCTCATCGTCACGTTCGCCGTCTACCGCGCCATTCCGCTGCGGCAGCTGTGGCCCATCCTGGGCAACACGCTCAAGACGTTGGCGACGGTCATGGCCATCATCGGCATTTCCGGCTCGTTTGGCTGGGTGCTCTCCTACCTCAAGATCCCCGATATGGTCGTCTCCGCCGTGCTGAATATGACGAGCAACAAGATCGTCATTCTCATGCTCATCAACATCGTGCTGCTCGTGCTGGGCATGATCATGGATATGTCCTCCATCATCATCATCGCTACGCCCATCCTGCTGCCGATCGCCACGTCCATCGGCGTTGATCCGGTGCACTTTGGCGTCATCATGATCTTCAACCTGGGCATCGGCCTGATCACCCCGCCGGTGGGCGGCGTGCTGTTTGTCACCAGCGGCATTGCCAACATGAAAATGGAAAAGCTGGTCAAGTGCATGCTGCCGTTTTACGCCGTCATGTTCCTTGCGCTGATCCTGATCACCTATGTGCCGGCGTTCACCATGTTCCTGCCCAATCTGCTGTTGTAAGGAGAATTGCGTATGCGCTTTGTAACGGACGATTTTCTGCTGACGACGCAGACGGCGCGCAGGCTGTATCATCAGTGCGCCAGCCAGTTGCCCATCATCGACTACCACTGCCATATCAGCGCCAGGGATATCGCGCAGAATGTCTCCTTTGACAACCTGACCCACATCTGGCTGAGCGACGACCACTACAAGTGGACGGCGATGCGCTGGTGCGGTGTGGACGAGCGGCTCATCACCGGCGACGCGAGCGACGAGGAGAAACTGACGGCCTATGCCGCCTGCATGGAAGACCTGGTCGGCAACCCGCTGCTGCACTGGTCGCATCTGGAGCTGAAGATGTACTTCGGGTTTGACGGCGTGTTGAGCGCGAAGACGGCGCACGAGGTCTACGAGATGGCCAACGCCCGCCTTGCGACCCTGCGCGCCCGCGACTTCATGCGCATGGCCCATGTCAGGCTGATCTGCACCACGGACGACCCTGCCGATGACCTGATCTGGCACGAAGCGCTGGAAAAAGAGGGGTTTGAAATCCGCGTGCTGCCGGCGTTCCGCCCGGACAAGGCGCTCGCGGTCGCCTCCGATGAATATGCGGACTACCTGGCCAGGCTCTCGCAGGCGGCGGGCGTGCCGGTTGAGGATCTGCCCTCGCTTTGCGAGGCGCTGCGACGGCGGCTTTGCGTGTTTGCGCAGCACGGCTGCGTGCTCTCCGACCACGGGCTGACCCACGTGTCCTTCCTCCCGTGCGACGGCGCGCAGGCCGATGCCATCCTCAAAAAGCGCCTGAGCGGCGGCCGGGTCACAAAGCAGGAGGCGGCGATGTTCCAGTCGCACATGCTCGTGTGGCTGGGGCGCGAATACGCCAGGCGGAACTGGGCCATGCAGCTGCACTTTGGCGTGCTGCGTGACGTGAACCCCACGCTGATGCGCACGCTGGGCGTGGATGCCGGCGGCGACTGCATCGGTTCGGCCAGCGACATCGAGGGGCTGACCCTGCTGATGCGCACGCTCGAGGAGGAGGGCAGCCTGCCGCGCATGATCCTCTACTCGATCAACCCGGCGGATAATGCGGCACTCTCCGTGCTGGCGGGCTGCTTCCAAAGCGGCGAGGCGCGCGGCAAGATCCAGCATGGCAGCGCCTGGTGGTTCAACGACACGAAGCTGGGCATGGAAAACCACCTGCGCACGCTGGCCAGCGTGGGCGCGCTGGGCAACTTTGTGGGCATGCTCACAGACTCGCGCAGTTTCCTGTCCTACGCGCGCCACGATTACTTCCGAAGAATCCTGTGCAGCTACCTGGGCGAGGAGGCCGAATCCGGCGCATATCCGCAGGATGAGGAGATGCTCATGCGCCTGGTGCGCAAAATCTGCTATCAGAATACGGCCGATTACTTCGGCTTTCAGCTTGGAGGAGAATGACCATGAAACTGGACAAGGCATTTCTGGATCGCATTGAGCACGAGCTGAACACGGCTGTGCTGTGCGACATGCTCGATGAGCTGGGCTATCGCAACCAGGCGATGAAGGGCCATCTGTACCCGCTTGAGGAGGGCTACAAGCTGGTGGGCGTGGCCAGAACCGTGCTGGCGTACGACGTCTACCAGCAGCCGGAGGAGGCATATGCCACGGAAATCGAGGCGGTGGACGCGCTTTCCGAGGGGGATGTGGTCGTGTGCAGCAACCCCTCCCGCAACAACGGCTTCTGGGGGGAACTGCTGACCAATGCGGCCATCGCCCGCGGCGCCCGCGGCGCCATCATCGACGGCGCGGTCCGCGACATCGCGCAGATCCGCGAACTGGGCAGCCGGTTCAAGGTCTTCACGGCCGGCCGCAACCCGCTGGATTCCAAGGGGCGCTGCCTGGTGGCCGACTATGACTGCCCGATCGAGTGCGACGGCGTGCAGGTCAAGGCGGGCGATCTGATCTTTGGCGATGTGGATGGCATCGTGGTCATTCCGGTGGAGGTCGCACAGGACGTGTTTGATCGCGCGATGCAAAAGGTGCAGGGCGAAAACCTCGTGCGCGACGAACTGCGCAAGGGCGCCTATCTCAAGGATGTATTTGCCGAGTACCACATTCTTTGATGAAAGAGGGAAAGCGTATGGAGAACAAGGCGTGGAAGCTTTACGACTGCAACGCGATGCTGGGCAGCACCATTGAAGCGCAGGGCGTCTCCTTTGCGGATGCGCAGGCCATGCTGCGCCATATGGATCGCTTCGGCATCGACGACAGCCTTGTTTACGGCTCGCTGGCCAAGTACTACCATGCGGCCAGCGGCAATGAACGCTTGATCGAAATGATCCGGGGCGTAGACCGGCTTCGCCCGGTGTTCGTGGCGATGCCGGGCGATACGGGTGAATTCTGGGATATGAAGACGCTGCGCGAGAAGATCTGCGCGCACCGCGCGGCGGGCATCCGCCTGTGCCCGATGCTCCTGTCCGACGGCATGAGGCTGGAGTCCTTCTCGCTCAAGCCGTGGTGTGTGGGCGAGATCATGGAGCTGGCGGACGAGATGCGCCTGCCGGTGTTCCTGGATATGGAAGTGACGCACTGGAGCGATCCCCTGCCGTGGGATGACATCGACCGCCTGTGCGGGCTGTATCCCAATGCGCCGGTCATCCTCGTGCGCCTGGGGTGCGGCGACCACCGCGATCTGTTCCCGGTCATGAGAAACCATGGCAACCTCTACTTTGAGATCAGCTATTACGCTGCGCACCTGGGCCTGGAGGGGGTGGCGTCGCGCTTTGGCGCAGAGCGGATGCTCTTTGGCACGGATGCGCCGGTGCATGCGCCGGCGTGCCCGATCGGGCAGCTGTATTACAGCATGCTGACCGAGGAACAGAAGGCGGCCATTGCCGGCGGAAACCTCCGGCGGCTGATAGGGGGGATTCGCTATGATGGATAAGTTGCTTCGCGAGCGGCTGGATACAAGCGGCCTGCGCATTGTGGATTCCCACGCGCATCTGGGGTTCAACGGCCCGTTTGACATTCAGGGGGACTGCGCAGACGACCTGATTGTGCAGATGGATCACGCGGGCGTGCAGCAGGCGGCGATTTCGCCCCTTGCGGGCCTGTGCGTCGATGTGCGCCTGGGCAACGACATGACCGAGAAGATGCTGCTCAAGTATCCCGGCAGGCTGATCGGCATGGCGCTGGCCAACCCCAACAAGCCCGAGGAGATTCTGCCGGAGCTTGAGCGCTGCTTTGACCGGCTGCACATGAGCATGATCAAGATTCACCCGGCCATGCACAGCTGCCCCATGAGCGCAAAGAGCTATGACCTGATCTATGGCTTTGCCAACGAGCGCGGCCTGCTCATTCTCAACCACGACTGGCAGTCGCCCAGGCGCATGGAGGCGCTGGCCCGCGCCTACCCGAACATGCGCCTTGTACAGGCGCACTCCGCCGGCAACTGGGATGGCCACCGCGAGGAGGATTACTTCCGCGTGGCGCGCGACTGCCCCAACGCCTATGTGGACATCTGCGCCAGCCCGGTCTTCTACGACGCGCTGGAGCGGCTCGTGCCGCTGGCCGGGGAGGATCACATTCTCTTCGGCTCCGACATGCCGTTCCTCTCCATGGGCTTTGCGCTGGGCAAGGTGATGCTGGCCGATCTGCCGGCGGATGTCAAGCAGAAGATTCTGGCGGATAACTTCCTGCGCGCGCTGGGCAGAGCGTGATGCCGGGCGCGCAGGGCTTAAGCGAATGCGGACTGAAACGAGAAGGGAGAGATTTTTTTCCATGAAATTGCCATTTGCGCTTGATTTGTCGGGGAAGACCGTCGTGATCACGGGCGCGGGCGGCGTGCTGTGCAGCATGTTTGCAAAGGCCATCGCCCAGATGGGCGCCAGGGTCGCGCTGCTGGATATCAACGAGGCCGCTGCAAAGCAGTATGCCCAGGCGATCACGGAGGATGGCGGCGTGGCCAGGGCGTATCGCTGCAATGTTTTGGAGCGCGCAAGCATTGAGCAGGCGCATCAGCAGATCCTTTCGGACTTTGGCCCCTGCGATATCCTGATCAATGGCGCGGGCGGCAACAATCCGCGCGCCACGACGACCCATGAGTACTACTTCGAGGGCGATATCAAGCGCGAGGATATCAAGACATTCTTCAACCTTGCGCCCGAGGATGTCTCCTTTGTGTTCGACCTGAACTTCCTGGGCACGCTGCTGCCCACGCAGGTGTTTGCGGCGGATATGGTGGAGCGCAGCCATTGCTCCATTGTGAACATCTCTTCGATGAACGCCTACACGCCGCTGACGAAGATCCCCGCCTATTCCGGGGCGAAGGCGGCCATCTCGAACTTTACGCAGTGGATGGCGACGCACTTTTCCAAGGTTGGCATTCGCGTAAACGCCATTGCGCCGGGCTTCTTTGTCACGATTCAAAACGAGAAGATGCTCTTTAACGACGATGGCACGCCGACGCCGCGCACGGGCAAGATCCTGGCGGGCACGCCCATGGGCCGCTTTGGCAAGGCCGAGGAGCTGATCGGCGCGCTGCAGTTCCTCATTCATGAGGATGCGGCCTCGTTTGTCACGGGCATTGTCATCCCCGTGGATGGCGGATACAGCGCCTATTCCGGCGTGTAAGGAGAGCGGTGCAGATGGAAAAGCCGGTATTTGAAACCTATGTGGGCACGCTGCGGGTCTGCGTATACCGCGATCGAAAGCAGATGGGCCGGGCGGCAGCGGCGTTTGGCGTGCAGAAGATTGAGCAGGTGCTGGCGCGCAAGGAGATGGCCAACGTCGTCTTTGCGGCGGCGCCCTCGCAGTTTGAGCTCTATGAAGCGCTTGCCGCCTCCGGCCTGGATTTTTCCCGGATTCGCGCGTTTCATATGGACGAGTACATCGGCCTGCCGCCGTCGGCGCCCCAGGGCTTTGGCAATCTGCTTCGGACCCATCTGTTTTCCAAGCTGCCCTTTGCGCAGGTGTTCTACTTCAATGGCACAGCGCTGGACCCCCAGGCGGAATGCGCGCGCATGTCGAAGCTGCTTTTGCAGTATCCGCCGGATATGGTCTTCCACGGAATCGGGGAAAACGGTCACCTGGCGTTCAATGACCCGCCGAATGCCGACTTCGACGATCCGGCGTCGGTGAAGGTCGTGGCCATGGATGAGGTCTGCCGGATGCAGCAGGTGCACGACGGCTGCTTTGCCTCCATCGAAGATGTGCCTACCCATGCGTATACCATGACGATTCCGCAGCTGACGGCGGCGGTCGGGCACATCGTCGTCACGGTGCCGGGGCCTACGAAGACGGAAGCGGTCTACCGGATGCTCAGGGAGCCGGTTTCCACGCGGCTGCCGGCGTCCATTCTCAGAAAGCACGGGGATAGCGTGCTGGTTCTGGATGCCGACGCGGCGAAAAGGATCATGCCGATGGATATCTGCGTGTGATGCGGAACTGAATGAACATAGGCATCCCCCTTCCCGCTTGAACGCACCGCCCGCGGTGTGGTATACTCTGCCAAGCGATTGAGAAAAGGAGGATGCCTATGCATTTGGAGCGCGTGACGGATACCGCGCACCCGGATTACGGGCAGGCGATGGCGCTGTATGGGATCAGCTTTCCCGAGCACGAGCGGCGCGAAGCGTTTTCCCAGGCGAAGATCCTCTCCGATCCCGCCTATCATTTCTGCCTGATCCGGGATGGGGAGCGCTTCGCGGGGCTGGCGCTGTATTGGGAGGATGAGCGCAGCCTCTATGTGGAGCACCTGTGCATTCTGCCGCAGCTGCGCAACCGCGGGTACGGCGCCGGGGCGCTTGGCGTGCTCAAGCAGACGGGGAAGACCGTCATTTTGGAAATCGACCCGCCGGTGGATGCGCTTTCCCGGCGCAGAAAGGGGTTTTACCGGCGCTGCGGCTTTGTGGAAAACCCCTATGCGCATGTGCATCCGCCCTATCACAGGGGGAACGCGGGCCATGCGCTCGTGGTCATGACCTATCCGCGCGCGCTCTCCCCGGAGGAATACCGTACGTTTGCCAAGATGCTTCGCACCCGGGTGATGGCGGATGCGTATTAGAAAACCCTCCCGGGTGGTTTGGAGAGCGTAAGCCCTCCAATGGCAAGGCTTCCTTGCGCTGTTTCCCGCCCGGGAGTCCCAAAGGGCCGAGAGGGAAACAGCGTTAAATACTCGGAAAAGGACGCCGCAGGCGGACTTTTCCGATATACCCCAAAGGGACGGGAACTGCTTCCCGCCCCTTTTGATATGGAGGAGACTTTCCGTCTGCCCGTCAGGCCTCGTCGACCAGGCAGATGTCGATGTTGCCGTCCGCATCCTTGGTGTAGCCATACCAGACGCCGGTTTCCGGCGTGAGGAAGGCCGTGCTCACGCCCTGCGCGTTGCAGATGTCGCTGAACTGGGCGGACATGGCGTCCAGCTCGTCGTAGGAGAAGTGCTGCTGGTGCTCCGGCATCGCGGCGCTGCCCTTGACGGAGGCGATCCACTCGCCCATGTGCTGGCAGTTGGGGTTGCGGCGGTCGTAATCAAAGCTCGCGCCCGCCACCTGATACATGAACAGATCCGGCTTGGCGTCCTTGTAGAAGTAGGAACGGGACTCGTAGCCCATGCCGTCCGCCTGCATCTCGGAGTTCCAGATCAGGATGGTGAAGCCCTCGTCGGTGGTGATCTTCATGTTCATGATCTCGCGCTCGTAGATCCAGCGGTAGAGCTCGTAGAAGTTCACGGTGCCGTCTGCGTTTTGGTATTTGCTGCCGTCGAGCGAGTCGGTCGTGGGCTTGGCGCTCACGTTGTGGTTGGAGCGGCAGGTCTCCAGCGTGAATCCCTTGTAGACGAACTTGTCGTGCGCGCCCGCCGCGTCAAAGTAGTGCCCGGCGTAGTTGATCTTGTTCTCGTGGCCGAAGATGAGCGAGGGCAGGCTGTGCTCCGGCGCGACCAGGTGGGCCAGCGGGTATTTTTCCAGCACGGAGGGCAGCTCGCCGGTGTGGTCGAAGTGGCCGTGGGTCAGCAGAATGTAGTCCGCGCCGTGCACCCAGTCGCCGCCCGGCAGGTCGGTGGGGGTGTACTTGTACTCGTTGTGGTCGTTGTCCGGGTCGTCAAAGTACGGGTCCATGACGATGGATACGCCGCCCGGCAGCACGAACTCGTAGAAGTTGACGCCGCTCCAGCGGATCTTCACCAGCAGCTCGGGGTCGTCCCACGCCCGGCGGGGAAGCGATGCGCGGTCCACAACGCCGGAAGTGCCCGGGGTGACGGCCTTTGCCGCCGCGGTCTCGGTCTGCGGCGCGTCGGCCGCCGTGCTCTCGCCCAGGGCGACGGAGGGGCCCAGTGTGGCCACGCCCAGCGCGCTGATGGCGGATGCCTTGAGGAAATCTCTTCTGGAAAGTTTGACGCTCATGATGGTTTGCCTCCTTGTGGTATTTTTGAGTGTATCCGTCTGGTGACAGGGGGCTTTGTGCGCTGCCGTCCTGTCGGTCTGTGCCCATCATACCACAGGTAAATTGGTGAAATCCAATATATAAACGTCATAGCTTCTATTCCAATTGGTTATAATTAGATGTGATTCCATAAACTTTTCATTATGATATTCATTAAAAGAATCGAATGGGAAAAGCGCCCGCCTCGATTGACAGCCTTCGCCCCTTTCCGCTATCATGAAAAGACAGGACAGGCGCAAGGCGGGAGGGAACGGCGTGAGGCTGCGGGAGTATGAGTACATTCTGGCGATCGCCAGGGAGAAAAACATGGTTCGCGCCGCCCGGAGTCTGTATGTCTCCCAGCCGGCGCTCAGCAAGCTGCTCGCCGGGGTGGAGGCGGAGCTGGGCGTGCAGCTCTTTGAGCGAAACGGCAGAATGATGACGCCTACCCAGGCGGGCAGGGTCTATCTGAGCCACGCGGCCAGAATCGTGCGGCTCAACGCGCAGATGGAGCGCCAGTTCCGCGAGCAGCGCGTCAGGCAGCCGGTAGCGCTCGCCTACCCGCTGATCTACTCGGGGCTGATCACCGGCAGCGTGCTTCCGGCGCTGCACCGGGCGATGCCGTTTGCGGCCATCAGCACGCACATCACGCCGCAGCGCAGCATTCTGGAGGGCATCCTGCAGGAGAACTGGCCGCTGGCGCTGGGCATCGTCACCGATGAGCACGAGGAGCTGCTCGCCTTTGAGCCCATCGGGCAGATCGAGATGGCGCTGGCCGTGCCCCGGGGCCATCCGCTGGAGGGCGTGGCCGTGCCCCGGGCGGATTGCACATTCCCCTTTGTGCCGCCCGAGGCGCTGGAGGATGTGCCCTTTCTCATGCCCCACGCGCACTCGCACAGCGGGCAGTTTGCCCAGCGCTATTTCAGGGCCCACGCGCTGTGCCCGCCCGTGGTGCTTCACGCGTCCGTGACCGGGCCGCTCTTTTATTCCGTGGCCGCCGGGGCGGGCGTGGCGATTCTGCCCTCCATTCCCGCGTGCCACATGCAGGTGGAGCCGGGGGCGGTCGTCTACCTGTCCATCGAGCCGCGCAGCGCGCAAAGGCCGCTGGGCGTCATGTACCGGCGCGACCACGTGCTCACCGAAGGGGAAAGCGCGCTGATCGCCTGCATGCGCGCGTGCTATGAGGGCGGCGAAGCGCATGCGTGACGCCGCCGGAAGGAGTGAGAGGATATGCCTTTGCAGATCGTGCGAAACGACATCACGCACATGCGCGTGGATGCCATCGTCAACGCGGCCAACAGCACCCTGCTGGGGGGCGGCGGGGTCGATGGCAGCATCCATCAGGCGGCGGGGCCGCAGCTGCTTGAGGCGTGCAGGGCGCTCGGCGGCTGCGAAACCGGCAGCGCGAAGGTCACGCCGGGCTATGGCCTGCCCTGCAAGATCGTGATACACGCCGTCGGCCCGCGCTGGCAGGGCGGCCGCTGCGGCGAGCGCGAAAAGCTCGCCTCGTGCTACCGCACATCCCTTGCGCTGGCCAGGGCGCATGATTGCCGGACGGTGGCCTTTCCGCTGATCTCCTCGGGGGCCTATGGCTACCCCAAGGCGGAGGCGCTGCGGGTGGCCGTGGGCGTCATCGGCGATTTTCTGCTTGAAAACGACATGATGGTCTACCTCGTGATCTTCGATCGCAAGGCCTATCAGATCGGCGAAAAGCTGTTTTCCGATATCGCCGCCTATATCGACGACCGCTACGCCGACGCGCACGCCGAGCGCGCCGACATGCGCATGCGCCGGGTGCAGATGGCCATCGAGCAGGAAGCGCTGCGGCAGGCCATGGCCCCTCGGGCGGTGTCCGCCGGGAGCCTGGATGACGCGCTCGCCCGGATGGATGAGAGCTTTTCCGAGATGCTGCTGCGCAAGATCGGTGAAAAGGGCATGACCGACGCGCAGTGCTACAAGCGGGCCAACATCGACCGCAAGCTCTTTTCCAAGATCCGCTCGGACAGGGGATACAGGCCCTCCAAGCCCACGGCGCTTGCCTTCGCCATCGCGCTGGAGCTGCCGCTTTCCGAGACGAAGGATCTGCTCATGAAGGCGGGCTTTGCGCTCTCCCGCTCAAGCAAGTTTGATATCATCATCGAGTATTTCATCGAGCGGGGGAATTACAACATCTTCGAGATCAACGAAGCGCTCTTCGCGTTTGACCAGAGCCTGCTGGGCGCGTGAGCGCGGCGGGAAAAAATGTCGCCTGCCGGGCGACCACGCCGGGGCGGGTTTCCTCTATACTGTGGCTGTAAGCGAAGCAACAATAGCCAGTGTGTCGAAAAAGTTTTAAGGGTGGTTTGGAGGGCGAAGCCCTCCAAATGCAATCCGAATCCGGCGACATGTGCGGCGGATTCGGGCCTTGCGCAGCAAGGCTTCCTTACGGCGTTTTCCGCACGTCGAGGCCCGAGGGGCCGAGAGGAAAACGGCGCAAACTTCGGAAAAGGACGCCGCAGGCGGACTTTTCCGACACATTGGTTGTGGCTGCAAGCGAAAGCAGCCACAGTTTTTTTAGCGACAGGAGGAACCGCCATGAAAAGGAACGCAACCGAAATCGTCTTTATCCTCGACCGCAGCGGCTCGATGAGCGGGCTGGAAGCCGACACCATCGGCGGCTTCAATTCGATGATCGAAAGGCAGAAGCGGCTTGGCGGGGAGGCGCTCGTCTCCACCGTGCTGTTTGCCAACCAAAGCGAAGTGATACACGACCGGGTGGACATCCGCGCCATCCGGCCCATGACCGGGCGCGCGTACACCGTCGGCGGCTGCACGGCGCTGCTGGATGCCATCGGCGGCGCGATCCGCCACATCGGCAACGTGCACCGCTATGCCCGGGCGGAGGATGTGCCGGCGCGCACGCTGTTTGTCATCACCACGGACGGCATGGAGAATGCCAGCCGGTTTTACACCGCCGAAAAGGTCAGGCGGATGATCGGGCGGCAGAAGGCCCGCTATGGCTGGGAGTTCCTGTTTCTGGGGGCGAATATCGACGCGGTGGAAACGGCGCGCCACATCGGCATCGGGGCGGACCGGGCCGTGAACTACCACGCCGACAGCGCCGGCACACGCCTCAACTACGATGTGGTCAGCGAGGCGATCCGCGCCGTCCGCCAAAATGCCACGCTCGGCGCGGACTGGAAGCGCCGCATTGACGAGGACTACGGCAGCCGCGCCGGGGGCCGGTGAGCGGGGCAAACGGAATAGGAAAACCGGCCCGCAGGGGGAAGCGCTTCCTCTGCGGGCCGGTTTTTACTGTGTGCGGTTTCCGCGCCTGCATCCGGCAAGGTCATGCGTCCTGCCGGGCGCTCGCGGAACGGGGGTAGGGCGCGGCCTCGTCGGTCAGGCCGATGAGATAATCGACGGACGTGCCAAAGTATATGGCCAATCTCACCAGGCATGGAATGGGAATCTGCCGCTGCCCATTTTCATACTGTGAATAGGTGTTTTGACGGATGTGGAGATAATCGGCTAAATCCTGCTGGGTCAAATCTCTGTCCTCTCGCAAATCGCGCAACCGCACTTCATCTCACCTCAATGCGGGGATTATATGAAATCTCGCATTGAGATATTGAGTTTTATCTCGAATTGTGATAATCTGGGCCTGAAAACGCGTCAAACCATGGGGCGTGCATGGCTCAGACTGTCAAAAAAACCTTCCGGGAGGTTTGGAGGGCCGCAGCCCTCCAAATGCAAGGCGAATCCGGCGACATGTGCGGCGGATTCGCAAGCCTTGCGTAGCAAGGTTCAGACTG
>DVJV01000047.1 GCA_018716525.1 Candidatus Ventricola gallistercoris | reverse complement strand
GACACGTCCAGCGCCGAGATCGGCTCGTCGCAGACGATGAACTGCGGCCGCGTCGCCAGCGCGCGCGCAATGCCGATGCGCTGGCGCTGTCCGCCGGAGAACTCGTGCGGGAAGCGGTTGGCGTGTTCGCGGTTGAGGCCCACGGTGTCCAGCAGCTTGGCCACGCGCTCGCGGCGCTCCTCGGGGGTGTGCAGATTGTGGATCTGCATGCCCTCCTCGATGATGGAGCCGACGGTCATGCGCGGATCAAGCGAGGCATAAGGGTCCTGGAAGACGATCTGCGCCTTTTTGGCGAATGCAAACCGCTCGCTCTTGCTGGTGAGATCGACTTCCTTGCCGCCATAGATGAGCTTGCCCTTTGTGG
The DNA here is from genome assembly GCA_018716525.1 of Candidatus Ventricola gallistercoris. Taxonomy (GTDB): domain Bacteria; phylum Bacillota; class Clostridia; order Christensenellales; family Aristaeellaceae; genus Ventricola; species Ventricola gallistercoris. The sequence continues at coordinate 4,959 of DVJV01000047.1, read as the reverse complement.
GATGATAGATGCCCATCAGCGTGCGGCCAAGCGTGGACTTGCCGCATCCGCTCTCGCCCACCAGGCCGAGCGTCTCGCCGCGATGGATGGAGAGGTTCACATCTTCCACGGCGTGCAGCATCCTTCCGCCGCCGATCTTGAAGTATTTGCAGATATGTTCCGCCTGTACGAGCACTTCGTTGGTCACTTGCACTCCCCCCTCTCCTGTGCATCCGGGCAATCGGGATGCAACAGCCAGCAGCTGGCCTTATGGCCGTCGCCGAGCTCAAACTCAGGCGGCTGTTCCTCCTTGCAGATTCTCATGCAGTGGTGGCAGCGCGCCGCAAAACCGCAGCCCTTGGGCGGGTTAAGCAGATCGGGCGGCGTGCCGGGAATGGACATGAGCGGCTCGCGCTTGCCCGACTCCGTAGAAGGCAGGCTGCGCAGCAGCGCCTCGGTGTACGGGTGCTTGTGCTGGTAGAAGATCTGCTCAGTGGTGCCCGTTTCCACGACCTTGCCGGCATACATGACGGCAACGCGGTCGGCAATGCCCGCAACGACGCCCAGGTCATGTGTGATGAGGATGATGGCCGTATTGGCCTTCTCCTTGATCTCTTCAAGCAGCTCCATGATCTGCGCCTGAATGGTCACGTCCAGCGCCGTGGTCGGCTCGTCCGCGATGAGCAGCTTGGGGTTGCAGGAGAGCGCCATGGCGATCATCGCACGCTGGCGCATGCCGCCGGAATACTCATGGGGATACTGCTTGGCGCGCTCTTCAGGGTTGGGGATGTTCACCTGCTTGAGGCAGCGGATGGCTTCATCGTGCGCCTCCTGGCGGGAAAGGTGGCTGTGCAGCTTGATGGACTCGACGATCTGCTTGCCCACCTGCGTGGTGGGGTTCATGCAGGTCATGGGGTCCTGGAAAATCATGGAGACTTCCTTGCCGCGGATGGCCTGCATCTCCTTTTCCGACGCATTGACAATATCGTGTTCGCCCAGGCGGATGGTGCCCTCCACGATCCGGGCAGGGGGCATCGGGTTGAGCTTCATGATCGTCTGGGCGGTGACGGACTTGCCGCAGCCGCTCTCACCGACGATGGCGAGCACCTCCCCCTCATCCACATGCAGGGTGACGCCGCGCACGGCCTTCACTTCGCCCGCATAGGTGTCAAAGGAGACGTGCAGGTTGTTGATCTCAAGTATCTTATCTGCCATGACGTTACCTCCTGAGCTTCGGGTCAAACGCATCGCGCAGGCCGTCGCCGAACATGTTGAACGCCAGCATTGTCAGGCTGATGCAGATGGCCGGGATCATCAGCTGCGAGGGGTAGATGCGGAAGTTCTCAATGCCCAGCTGGGCCAGCGAGCCCCAGGAGCACATCGGCAGCGGAATGCCCAGACCGATGTAGCTGAGATACGCCTCCGAGAAGATGGCGCTGGGGATGGACAGCGTAACGCGCACGATGACCACCGAGAGCGTGTTGGGCAGCAGATGACGCGCAATGATGCGCGCGGAGCTGGCGCCCATGGCCTCAGCCGCAGCGATATACTCCTGCTGCTTGAGGGCAACAACCTGGCCGCGCACGAGGCGGGCCATCGGAATCCAGCCCACCAGCGAATAGGCGATGATGATGGTGAGCATGCCGGGCTCCAGAATCATCATCAGCAGAATGACGATGATCAGGTACGGAATGCCGTTGATGATCTCCAGCAGGCGCATCATGATGATATCCAGCGTGCCGCCAAAGTAGCCCGAAATGCCGCCGTAGATGCTGCCGAGCACCAGATCAACCAGCGCGCTGACCACGGCGATGGTGAGCGATACCCGGCCGCCCATCCATACGCGGGTCCACAGATCACGGCCAAGGGTATCGGTGCCGAAGATGTGCACATGGCCGTTGCCGCCGGAGGATGCCTCGTCACACACGGTGCCCATGGGCGCGTTGGTGTGGCCATAGTGCTGCTCGCGATAATCAAACCTGGAGAACATGGGCGCAAAGACCGACATGAGCGTCAGCAGGACGATCAGAACCAGGCAGACCAGCGCGACGCGGTTCTTGGCCAGGCGGCGCATGGCATCCTGCATAAAGGTGAGGCTCGGCCTGGTGATGGCCTCGCGGTCATGCGCGCTCTCACCGACATAGGTGAAGCGGGATTTTTCGATGTGCTGCATACTCATTCCTCCAGCTTGACGCGCGGGTCGATGAAGCCATAGAGCAGGTCAACCACCAGCGTGCACAGGATGAGCAGCGCGCCATAGAAGACGACGGTGCCGCCGATCATGGTGTAGTCAAGATCCTTGATGCTGGTGACGAAGTACTTGCCCAAGCCGGGGATGTTGAAAATGCTCTCAATGACAAATGTGCCGGTCAGAACGCTGGCCACGGTCGGGCCCATGATGGTGACAACCGGCATGATCGCGTTGCGCAGCGCATGGCGGCGCAGGATCTGTCCCTGGGAGAGGCCCTTGCTGCGGGCGGTCTTGATGTAGTCGGAGCTGAGCACGTCGAGCATGCTGGTGCGCATCAGGCGCGAGACGGTCGCCAAAGAGCCCAGGCCCAGCGCGAAAGCGGGCAGGAGTGTCTGCTTAAATGTGCCCCAGCCCTGGATGGGGAACAGATTCACGCCCAGCACCTTGCGCAGCTGCAGGCCCAGGAAGTACTGGAGCAACGCGCCGAGGATGAAGCTGGGCACGGACACGCCAACCATGGCAATGAACATCGAGAGCGAATCGAGCACGCCGCCGCGCTTGACAGCCGCCACAGCGCCCAGCAGCACGCCGGCGATGAGCGCGAAAATGATCGCGCGGATGCCCAAATCCGCCGACACCAGGAAGGACTCGGAGATGATGCCCATCACATCCCGGTTGTAGGTGATGGAAACGCCCAGATCGCCCCGCAGGCAGTTGCCCATGTACATGAGGTACTGAACGATGACCGGCTTATCCAGGCCATACTTGGCATTCATGTTGGCCATGGCCGTCTCAGAGATCGCCTTGTCGCCCAGGAACGGATCGCCCGGCAACATGCGCATCATGAAAAACACGAGCGTGATCAGCACGAACAGCGTCAGCACCGCGTAGACCACACGCTTGATAATGTATCGGAACAACGCATTCTCTCCCCTCTGTATGATTCCACGATCAGCGTGGCGGGCCAGCAGGCTGCTGACCGGCTGTTGCAGAAACAATGCGGCACGGGTTCAAATTCCCATGCCGCATTGCCTTACATCTTCATACGCTTTCGAGGATTACTCGGCCAACTTGGTGTAGAAGAGGTTGTAACCCTGGAACGGGAGACGGTTGTAGCCTTCCACCAGCTTCTCGCTCACAGCGTAGTCCTCATAGCGCCAGTAGGTCGGGATGATCGGCATATCCTCGGCCAGCAGCATCTCAGCCTGCACGAACAGCTGCTCGCGGGCCACCGGGTCCATCTCCACACGGGCCTGCTCGATGAGCGCGTCATATGCTTCGCTGGAGTAGCCGGTGTGGTTGTTGCCGTTGTCGGTCTGCCACAGATCCAGGTCGGTCATCGGGTCGTTGTAGTCCGGGCCCCAGCCGCCGGCGAACATGTCGTAGTCATGCGCATTGCGGCGCGCGCGGGATTCGGTGATGGTCAGCACCTCGATCTTGGCCTCGATGCCCAGCACGCGGCGCAGCTGCTCCTGAATCACCTGGTGGAACAGTTCGTTCTGCGTGCCCTCGGAAACCATGAAGGTGAGGTCAATCTGGGAAGCGTCGGTGTAGCCGAGCTCTTCGAGCGCCTTGGCCAGGTACTCCTTGGCGAGCTCTTCATTGGCGGTAGCGGGGTAGAGCGGCTCGCCGCCGTTGGCCGCGACAACCACCTCGGAGAAGGTCTCGGTGTTCACGCCGTTGATGCCGAAGGCGAAGGACTGGGACGGCTTGTTGTCGTTCTTGTACACGGTGTCGATGACCTGCTGGCGGTCGATCGCGTAGCTGATGGCCTTGCGCAGGTTCACGTTGCTGATGTCGCGCTCCGTGTCCTCGACGTTGCAGTAGAAGTAGTAGCTGTAGCCGCCGATGTAGCTGGCCGGCTGATAGCCTTCCGCCTCGAGCATCGCGCGCTGCTCGCCGGTGATGTCGATGATGTCCATCTCGCCGCCGAGGAAGGCGTTGTACTTGGCGTTGACGTCGGTGTACTTGACCCAGTTGATCTTCTCGAGCTCAACCTTGTCGGCGTTCCACCAGTTGGGGTTCTTGACGGTGACGATCTTGTTCTCGAGCACCCACTCGGTCATGTAGAACGCGCCAGAGTAGAGCAGGTTCTCCGGGGAGCTGCCGTAGTTGTCGGCGCCCACTTCCGTGTAGAACGGCTCGTAGATCGGAGCCATGACCTCGAACTTCACATACTGCAGGAAATAGGGCAGCGGACGCTCCAGCTCGCAAACGAGGGTGTAGTCATCCTCGGCGCGGAAGCCAACATCCTCGAGCTTCACTTCCGGAGCGCCGTCCACGCCGGAGGCGTAGTCGTAGTACGCCTGCGCGTTCTTAAAGACGGTGGCAAAGGCGTAGTACTCGGCAGCGTTCGTCGGGTTGAGCAGCTCGCTCCAGGCAAACACGAAGTCGTTGGCGGTCACGTCGCCGACCACTTCACCCTTGGAGTTGACCCACTTCATACCCTCGCGGATGTGGAAGGTCCAGGTCAGGCCGTCCTCAGAGCTCTCCCAGCTTTCAGCCGCAGCGGGGATGATCTCGTTGGTCTCGCTGTCGAGCTTGACCAGGCAGTCCCAGATGTGGCGGTTGATGGAGAACTCGGTGTTGTAGGTCTGCTTGATGGGGTTCATCACGCTCATCGTCGTGCACTCCACGCTGATGGCGCCCTTCTCGCTGGTGCCCGGGTAATAACCCGCACCCACGTTGGGGTTGCTGATAGCAGAAGCTACCGCGCTGACAGACAGGAGCAGCACCAGGCAGACAAGCCACGCTACGAGACGGTTTTTCACAGCAATTCCTCCTCGAAA
>DVJV01000046.1 GCA_018716525.1 Candidatus Ventricola gallistercoris | reverse complement strand
CGGCGTCCTTTTCCGAGAGTTGAACGCTGTTTCCCTCTCGTCCCTGCGGGACTCCCGGGCGGGAAACAGCGCAAGGAAACCTTGCAAGGCAAGGCTTCCACATCCGCCGCACATGTCGCCGGATGCGGATTACATTTGGAGGGCTTCGGCCCTCCAAGCCTCCCCAGGAAGGTTTTTGTCAGCCTGAGCCACACCTGTATCCTATGCACGGCTTTGAGCGGACGTTCCTTCGGCCAGACCAAAAGCGGTGGGACAGCCTGTGCAGCTGCCCCGCGCCCGCTTACTCGTCGATGCCGACCATCACGGAGGTGGCCTTGATCACGGCGTATGCTTCGCCGCCGACCTTGAGCCCCAGCTCCTTGACCGCCGCCATGGAGATCGTGGCGCTGATGACGTTGCCGCCGCCGATGTCGATCTTGACAATGGCGTTGACCGCGCCCTCTTCGATGGCCACAACCTTGCCCTTAAACTGATTCCTTGCGCTGAGTTTTATGGAATAGCCTCTTTTCTAAACGAATACGTTCAGATGGATTTTGGCGTTAGTCAACCGGGTAGAAGGCATCCTTGCCCAGGCCGCAGGTCGGGCAGACCCAATCCTCGGGCACATTCTCCCAAGCCGTTCCGGGCGCCACGCCGTTGTCGGGATCGCCCACCGCCGGATCATACACATAGCCGCACGGGCATTCATACTTCTGCATGAGATTTCCTCCTTTACTTGCGATAATCCTGTCTTGATACAGGCTGCTCTTCCAGGTATGCCCGGAAGAGGTTGCTTTTATCCATTCCCACCGGCCGCGCCTATGCGGCGCGGCCGCGGGAGAAACGCTTTCTTACTTGCCGAAGTAGCGCTTGAGCAGGCCGGCGAACGCCTTGCCGTGGCGGGCCTCGTCGCGCGCCATCTCGTGCACGGTGTCGTGGATCGCGTCGAGGTTGAGCTGCTTGGCCAGCTTGGCCAGCTCGGTCTTGCCGGCGGTGGCGCCGTTCTCGGCCTCCACGCGCATCTCCAGGTTCGTCTTGGTGGAGTCGGTCACGACCTCGCCCAGCATCTCGGCGAACTTGGCCGCATGCTCGGCCTCTTCATAGGCGGCCTTCTCCCAGTACAGGCCGATCTCCGGGTAGCCCTCGCGGTGCGCCACGCGCGCCATCGCCAGGTACATGCCGACCTCGGTGCACTCGCCATTGAAGTTGGCGCGCAGACCGTCGATGATCTCCTGCGGGCAGCCCTTGGCCACGCCGACCACATGCTCGGCGGCCCAGGTCATCTCACCCTTCTGCTCCACAAACTTGGAAGCCGGCACGCCGCACTGCGGGCACTTCTCCGGCGCCGTTTCGCCCTCGTACACATAACCGCAAACCGTGCAAACCCACTTTTTCATTGTTGTTTCCTCCCTAAAAATGTATTGGTTCATGAATTGGACGCTGTAGCACTTTCAGCCTGAAGGCTGCTTTGGCGGCACCCCTTGCACAGCCCGTGGGCCGTCACTTCCACCCACTGCGTCTGGTGGCCGCAGCACTTGGCCGCCTCGCACACCATGCCGCAGAAGTCTGCCGGGATGTCGTACACCTCGCCGCACTGCCGGCAGACGAAGTGCAGGTGATTGCCGCGCGCCAGTTCATACACCGCGCTCTTGCGCCCGATGGAGAGCTTGCGCACAAGGCCAAGCTCCGTCAGCCGCTCCAGCGCGCGGTATACGGTGGCGGCGCCGATGCCGTCCAGGCTGTCAAGGATCTCTTCGGCTGTCAGATGGCAGCACCTCTGCGAAAGGATGCCGAGAACCATCTGAGCCTGTGGGCTGATTCTCGCTTTCATGCGCTGCCTCCCGGGTCATCTGAGATTCTTTATCAGTATAATACACCATATGCAGCGCAATGTCAATACATTTTTCAAATAAAAGTGAGAATCATTTTCACTTTAGCCGATTCCGAGCTGGATCTTGTTTCCGAAGACAAACAGGAACACGATCAGCGCGCACAGCACCACGATCAGGATGTCGAGCGTGCGCACGGAGACGTTGATCTTGTCGTAGATATCCGTGGCCCAGTTGCGCTTGCGCGGTGGGGCCGTCTCCTCCTTGTTTTCGGCAACGGGCTCAAGCTCGCTTTTCTCCTTGGGGTCAAGCGGCTCCTGCATGGCGACCTCCTCCTTTGATGTTCTGCGGTTTTGAAAAAAGCCTGCTGCATGACAACGCAGCAGGCGGGGGAAAACCGTGAATTACTTTCTGGTCATGTACTTGCGCATATCCAGGATACAGGCCACCAGGATGACCGCGCCCTTGATGATGTAGGTGACGTTGCCGGAGATGCCCAGGAAGGTCATGCCGGAGATGATCAGCTGCATCATGAACACGCCCAGGATGACGCCGCCGATCTTACCGGTGCCGCCGACGAAGGACACGCCGCCGATAACCGCCGCGGAGATGGCGTCTGCCTCATAGTTGAGGCCCAGGGTTGCGGTAGAGGAGCCCAGGCGGGCCGCCTCGATGAAGCCGGTGTAGCCGTAGAGCGCGCCGGCGAGCATGAACACGCCGATGATGGTGACCATGACGTTGACACCGGAGACGCGGGCGGCCTCCTCGTTGGAGCCGACGGCGAACATGTTCTTGCCGAACGTGGTCTTATTCCAGACGACCCACATCACGGCGGTCAGGATGATGGCCAGGATGACGTAGGTCGGCACGGAGGTGGTGCCAAACTTGACGAAGGACTTGGTCACGAAGTCGGTGGTGTAGCTGGTGTCCAGGCTGGAGACCTGCTTGGAGTTGGAGACCGTCAGATAGATACCATAGGTGATCATCTGCATGGCCAGCGTGATGATGTAGGGGTGCAGTTTCCACTTGGCCATGATGAAGCCGTTCACCAGGCCGATGCAGGCGCCGATGACCATGACCAGCAGCAGCACGAGCAGCAGGTTCTGCGGCACGCCGTCCGGAATGAAGCGGCCGTTTGCGCCGGCGCGCTGCAGCAGGATGGCCGACACGAAGGCGGTCAAACCTGCGACGCGGCCGCCGGTCAGGTCGGTACCGGCCAGAACGATACATCCGGCGACGCCCAGCGCCATGGGCAGGCGGGCAGCCGTCAGGGAGAAGATGTTCACCAGCGATGCGACGCCGAAGAACTGCGGCCTTTGAATCTGCACGTAAATGGCCAGCAGAACGATGATGATGATCATCGCGTGATCAAGCAGCCAGTTGATCACGGCGCGCTGCTTGTCCTTGGCGGACAGCGCCTTGAAAGCATCCAATTTCGCGGACATGTTGATGTCGGCCTCCTTATGCGTATTTTGCAGCCAGTGTCATGATTTCTTCCTGTGTGGTGTGATCGGCGTCCACCTCGCCGGCGACGCGGCCGCCGGACATGACGACGATTCTGTTGCACACACCCAGCAGCTCCGGCATTTCGGAGGAAACCATGACGACGGATTTGCCCCGGTTCGCCAGCTCCTGGATCAACTGATAGATCTCATATTTTGCGCCGACGTCGATGCCGCGGGTCGGTTCATCCAGCAGCAGAACGTCCGGGCTGGTGAGCATCCAGCGGCCGAAGATGACCTTCTGCTGGTTGCCACCGGAAAGCGTGTTGATCTTGGTCTTCTGCGACGGGGTCTTGATGCGCATGGCTTTGATCATGCTGTCCGTCGCGGCGGCCATCTTTTTATCGCTGAGCAGGAAGCCGTTGAGGTACTTCCGCAGGCTGGCAATGACGGTGTTGGCGCGAATGTCCAGGATGCCCAGTATGCCCGTGGCACGGCGCTCCTCGGTCACCAGCGCGAAGCCATTCTTGATGGAATCCTTCGGGTTCTTGTTGGCGACCAGCTTGCCATCCTTGTAGATCTTGCCCGACTTGCGCGTCGCGCTGCCGAAGATGTTCTCCAGCAGTTCGGTGCGGCCGGAGCTGTCAAGGCCCGCGATGCCCAGAATCTCGCCCTTTCTGACGTGGATGCTGGCGTCCTTCAGGTGGGAATACATGGCCGTGAGGCCTTCAACTTTGAGGATGTCCTCCTCGCCGACGACGTTGGCCTTCGGCGGGAAACGGTTGGTGAGCGGGCGGCCGACCATCAGACGGATGATCTCATCCATCGTCAGCTCCTTGGCCGGGCGCGTTGCCACCCACTGGCCGTCGCGCATGATGGTGACTTCGTCGGAGATGCGCAGGATCTCCTCCATCTTGTGGGAGATGTAGATGATGCCGCAGCCGCGGCTTCTGAGCATGTCGATGATCTTGAAGAGGTGTTCGACCTCGGTTTCCGTGAGCGAGGAGGTCGGTTCGTCAAACACGATCACCTTGGAATTGAAGGAAACCGCCTTGGCGATTTCCACCATTTGCCGCTGGGAAACGGGCATGGTGCTCATGATGGTCTTGGGGTTGACGTGAATGCCCAGCTCCTCAAAGACCTTCTTCGTGTCGTTGTAAGACTGCTTATCCGAAACGAACGGAAGCCCCTTCTTCACCAGCGGATAACGTCCCAGCCAGATGTTGTCCATGACCGTGCGCTTGAGCGCCTGGTTGAGCTCCTGGTGCACCATGGCCACGCCGTTGTCAAGCGCCTCCCGGGAAGACTTGAAGTTGATCTCCTTGCCTTCCAGGTAGATATTGCCCGCATCCTTGCTGTAAATGCCAAAGAGACACTTCATCAGCGTCGATTTTCCCGCACCGTTTTCGCCCATCAGCGCATGCACGGTGCCAGCCCGCACTGTGAGCTGTGCATTGTCAAGGGCCTTGACGCCAGGGAAACTCTTACAGATGCCTTCCATGCGAAGAAGTACGTTCTGTTCTTGCATGTTGTGCTTCTCCTTCCCTATGGGATATACCATCCCGCAGATGTAACCTCTGTCATGTGGAATAAGTCAAAGAAGGCGGAAGGGCCAAACGCTGTGACCCTTCCGCGCTGAGCCAATCCCGGATACCGAGCCGGATTACTCGCCCGTGTAGATGGCGTACGGGATGTTGACCGTCCAGCCATCGACGATCTCGTAGTTCTCATTCAGGCCTTCGAACTTATCCTTGCCAGCGACCAGGTTCGCGGTGATGGTCGCCACGGCATCGGCCATGCCTTCCGCATCCTGCTTGATGGAGCCGGTCATCTGCTTGTTGGCGATGAGCTCCTTGGCAGCGTCGGTGGCATCCACGCCGAAGACGGGGATCACGGTGCAGTCTTCGCCGCCCGGCAGGTTGTAGCCGGCATTCTGCAGCGCGTTCACAGCGCCCAGCGCCATGTCGTCGTTGTTGCAGATGACAAGCTCGACCATGTTGCCGTTGGCCTCGTTGTACTGCGCGAGGATGGTCTGCATGTAGTCAAAGGAAGCGGTGTTGGACCAGGTGCCGTTCATATCCACCAGGTACTTGTTGGTGTTGCTCTCGTCGTAGAAGGACAGGGCCGGCTTGCCAGCGGCGGTGAGGATCGCGTCAGCGTTCTCCACGCCATACTGGGTGCGGTAGATAGCCTCCTGGTTGGCCTCGTCGCCCTTGAACATGACGTAGGAGATGACGCCGTCGCCGTTGAGGTCGATCTCGTCGTAGTGCTCGAGCACGTACTCGCCGATCATGTCGCCCTGCATCTTGCCGGCCTGCATGAAGTCGGTGCCGACGAAGGCGGACTTCTCATAGCCCTTGAAGAGCGCGGCAGCTTCCTCGTTGTCGGTGGAGACAGCGCGGTTGAAGAACACGACCGGCACATCCTGCGCGGCGACCGCGTTCATGAGCGTCTCGGCGGTGCCGATGGCGCCGGATTCAACCATGTTGATGACGATGGCGCTCGCGCCGGTCACCAGAGCGGTGTTGATGTCATCGGTCTGGGTCTGCTGGTTGGCGTTGGAGTCCTTGTCCACGTAAGACAGGCCCTTCTCGTCCATCGCGGCATTCATCGCGGTGCGCACGCTGGAGAGATACACATCGCCGTACGTATACCAGGAAACAAAGACTTCGCCTTCCGCAGCCGCGATACCGCCGAGCATCGACAGGCAGAGGGCCGCGACCATCATCATCGCGATCAACTTTTTCATGGGAAACACCTCTTCTTTTTATTTCAACGGGACCCTTCCCGTTGAGTGACTGTGTGCGGATGCCACGATTTGTGAAAGAAAACGGCATTGCGACGTTTTTGACGATTTCGCCGTGCAATTTTTATCGACCCTGACATCTGTGTGTTTATTATATACAACATTTCGATAGATGTCAACAGATGTCTGCGTCCTTTTTTGACTCTGTTGAATAGATTTTTGCCCCTTCGCCCCGCCGGTCTTCCTCAAGTCATAATCAATTGTTCCGTAATGGCTGTCTTTCTACATGGATATGCAGCCTGTATACATCTGATGACACCGCGAAAGCGCGCGGATCAAAAAATTTTTGGGGCGGAAAACGCGCTTTCCCCTGGCCGCGCGCAACTTCCGCTTGCAAACGGGGCGCGCATCCTTCATAATGAAGGGAACACCGGGCACAACACGTTCAAACAGAAGGGAGTTTTCACATGCTTCTTGCAGATATCAAGCGGGACGACCGCTTCGAGGGCTACCTGATCGTGCGCGCGGCCGAGCAGCGCGCCGCCGCCTCGGGCAAAAACTATCTGGATATGACGCTGGCCGACCGCAGCGGCTCCATCAACGCCAAAATGTGGGACGGCACCGTGCAGCCCCCCGTGGCGGGGAGCATCGTGAAGGTGCGGGCCACGGGCAACGAGTTCAACGGGCGCATGCAGCTGCGGGTGGAGAAGATCCGCGCGGTGGAAAAGCGCGACGATGTGGACATGTCCGCGCTGATCCCCTGCGCGCCGGAGGATCCGAAAAAGATGCTCGAGCAGGTGGTGCGCGCGGCGGACCGCATAAAGGATAACGACCTGCGGCTGATCACCTGCGCGCTGCTCGACCGCGCGGGCGACAAGCTGCTCACGTTCCCCGCCGCCAAGCAGATGCACCACGCCGAGCGCAGCGGCCTTTTGCACCACATGACGACCATGCTGCGCGCCGCCGAGGCGCTGCTGGGCGTCTACCCCCAATTAAACCGCGGCCTGCTGACGGCGGGCGTGATCATTCACGACCTGGCCAAGATCGACGAGATGGACGCCGACACCCTGGGCCTCGTTTCCGATTACAGTGTGGACGGCAAGCTGCTGGGGCACATCGTGCGCGGGGTGGTCAACATTCAGCAGGCGGCCGAGAAGACGGGCGCCAGCCCGGCCAAGGCGCTGCTGCTCCAGCACATGGTGCTCTCGCACCACGGCATTGCCGACTACGGCAGCCCCATGCCGCCCAAGTTCCCCGAGGCCGAGGTGCTGCACATGATCGACACGCTCGACGCGCGCCTGTTTGAAATGAACGAGGCGCTCTCCCGCGCGATGCCGGGCGGCTTCTCGGAAAAGGTGTGGGGGCTTGAAAACCGCCAGCTCTACCGCATTCCCGACGAAGACCTGACCGTGTGACGGGGATAGACAGCCGCACACGCAATACAAAAAGGAGGCTGGAAAATATTCCCAGCCTCCTTCAGATTGTCAAAAACCTCTTTGGGTGGCTTGGAGGGCCGCAGCCCTCCAAATGCAATCCGAATCCGGCGACATGCGCGGCGGATTCGGGCCTTGCCGCGCAAGGGTTCCTTGCGCTCAGACTGTCAAAAAACCTCTTTGGGTGGTTTGGAGGGCCGCAGCCCTCCAATACAATCCGAATCCGGCGACATGCGCGGCGGATTCGGGCCTTGCCGCGCAAGGGTTCCTTGCGCCGTTTCCCGCCCGGGAGCCCCGCAGGGGCGAGAGGGAAACAGCGTTAACATTCGGAAAAGGACGCCGCAGGCGGACTTTTCCGAAACGCCGCGCGTTCACGCGCCGGCGGAAAGGATCTGGCTCCACGTTTCCTCGGCCACGGGAATGCCCTGCTCAAGCCCCCGCGCCCGGATCTGCGCCAGGTTTTCGCCCGGCACGCGCACGCTGTGCCCGTCGTGCGGCGGGAGGCTGTGCAAAAACGCGATGGTCTCCTCCATCTGCGCCTCGACGGCCTGCATATCCACCACCGACGCGGGATGGACGGCGATGAACACCTGGCTCATGCCCTTTTCGCCCGCGGCCGTGGCGCCGATCATGCGCGAGGTGCGCCCCAGCGAGAGCGACGAGGCGATCAGATCGGTCATGATGCTCAGCGCGCTGCCCTTCCACATGGCCATGGGCATCATCCGCCCGCTTTTGATGATCTGCGCCGGGTCGCACGTCTCCCGGCCCTCGCAGTCATAGCCGCAGGGCGTGTCGAGCATCTTGCCCTGCTGGGCCATGAGCTCGAGCTTGCCATAGGCATACTGGCTGACCGCCATATCCATGACCAGGCTTCCCTTGCTGCGCGGAATGCCCATGGCGATGGGGTTGTTGCCCGTGGAGGGCTCCAGCGTTCCCCAGGCGGCCAGGTTCATGCACGTGTTGGTCAGGCAGATGCCGACCATGCCGCCATCGGCAATCGCCAGCGCATAGCGGCCCGCGCGCAGCCAGTGGCTGTTGTTGCGCAGCGACACGCAGGCGACGCCGTGCGCCCCGGCCAGCTCCACGGCGCGGCCGGCCATCTGATCGGCGATCAGCGGCCCGACGCCGAAGTGCGCATCCCACACCTCCAGCGCGCCAAAGCCGCTCACGCGCTCCGCCCGGGTGACGCGCGGATCGCAAAGGCCCTTTTCCATGTCCGACAGGTAGCGCGGGTAGCGGTTCATGCCGTGGCTGAGCACGCCGTCGAGCGAATTGCCCGCAAAGATCTCGGCAAAGCGCCGGGCCTCCTTTTCGGGCAGGTAGCGCAGCAGGCCGCGCTCCATGGCGCGCACGGCCTCATCATAGGAGACGTAAAGCATGGCGGCTCCTCCTTTGTTTTTCATTCTCATCCCTATCTCATGCCAAGACACTTTAAACCGCGCGAAGCGAAGAAGGGAGTTTGAGGGACAGCGTCCCTCAAGCAGGTTTGGGCGGCAGCCCAACGCCCTCATTCCGTCGGAAAAACGGAGTCTCAGAGCAGGCTTGCAGGGCAAGCCTACGATTGAGACGGATTGAATTTGCAAAACATGCTTTTCAACGAAAATCGTCTCACATCATACCAACGCACACATGCTGCATCGCGGGGGCAAGGGCCGCGGCATCCACGCTGCCCGTCTCTTCCCCCATCGCATTGACGACGCCGCAGGCCATGGCCAGCATGAGCGTCTGCTGCGGCCGCATCCCGCGGGAGAGCGCGAAGAGCGCCCCGGCAAAGCACGCATCGCCGCTGCCCACGGTGCTTGAAACGCGCACCGGCGCGACCTGTGCCCGGCAGGCGCGCTGCGCCTCCACCAGCAGCCCGCCCTGCGCGCCCATGGACACGAGCACCGCCTCTGCGCCCGGCATCAGCCTGCGCGCGAGGGCGCACAGCGTCTTTGCGTCCCGCGTGCGGGGCTCACCAAGCAGCGCGCACAGCTCCCGGTCGTTGGGCTTGACGAGCGCATAGGCCGCATCCCGCAGCGAGGCGGGCAGTGTGGCGGCATTGCAGTCAAGCGCGCAGCGCGCGCCGCGCTCCCGGCACAGGCGGCTCACGCGCGCATACAGATCCGCCGGGGCTCCGCAGGCGAGCGAGCCCGAGCAGCAGACGATATCCCCCGGCGCGATGCTTTCGCAAAGGGCCGAGAGCATCGCCTGCACGTGCGCATCCGTCACGCACGGGCCCGCCTCGGTGATGACCGTCTCGCGCCCCGTCTTCCCGTCGATGACGTTGACCGTCGTGCGGCACGCGCCGGGCACGGTGACAAACGTGCAGGCGCAGCGCGCCTGCATCTCGCGGCGGATGGGCTGCGCGCCCTCTTCGCCCAGGAAGGCAAACAGGTGCGTCTGCGCGCCCAGCTGGCCGAGCACGCGCGCCACGTTGACGCCCTTGCCGCCCACCCGGATCTGCGGCCGCTGGCCGGGGTAATCCTCCCCGGCTTCAAACCCGTCGATGCGGTAGAGCTTGTCGATGGCCGGGTTGGGGCACAGCACGTGAATCATCGCCGGCCCGCCCCCTTTCCATGCTTTCCGCTGATGCGTCTGAACAGGGAAAACAGCTTTTCCTCGATCTGGCGGCTGTAGCGCATGGCCAGTATGAACACGGCGATCATCGGCACGGCCAGCAGCACCCAGCCCCACACCGGCATCTGAATGGACCCGCTGCCCAGCAGCGCGGCGAACACCAGCCCCCACGGGCGCGCCGCCGCCATGATGAGCACAAAGCGGCGCAGGGAGATCGTCGTAAGCCCCGCCAGGATGCACAGCGCGTCATCCGGGAAGAAGGGGAAGAGCATCGTCAGAAAGAGGAACATATCCTGCTTTTCCTCGATGACCGGCAGATACCGCTCCATCACGCCCCGGTCGAGGAAGCGCCGCACGGCGTTTCGCCCCAGCGCGCGCGCCGCCAGAAACACGATCACCGAGCCGCAGATGACCGCCAGCACGCCCAGGATCATGGCGGGCCAGAAGCCCAGCGCCAGCGCGCCGGCCATCATCGTCACATTGCTGGGGATCGGCGCGACGATGACCGTCATCATCTGCAAAAGAAAGTAGGCGACCCCCGCCATGGGCCCCGCCCTGCCGATGAGCGCGCGCAGGTCCTCCACCGAGTTGATCTCCTCAAGCAGCCCGCTTTTGACAAGCGCGTACCCCGCCCCCGCCAGCGCAAGGAGCGCCACGGCGATGAGCGCCCAGCGCGCCAACCTTTTGTTTTTCATTCTGATCCCTTTCCGCGCCGCGTCAGAGCACCTCCACGGCGATCACATACCCAAACACAAACAAAACCAGCAGCGCCGCCGAAATGCCGAGCGAAAGCGCGTGCATGCCGCGCCCCCGGAACGCGCGCGCCTGCAGGAGCGGCAGCGCGACGAGCGCGAACAGATAGCGCGCGCCCGAGAGCAGCCACGTGGGCGCAAAGACGACCGCCACATACACAAAGCTGTAGGCAGCCAGGTCAAAGGGCAGCCTGTCCTGCCTGAAGGCGAGCAGCAGGTAGATGTAGAACATGCACACCAGCTGAAAGCCCCAGGTGAACAGCCAGTCGTCATCCCCGCGGGTTTGCAGGAAGTAGAGCATCGTCGTGCGGGTGGACTCCCAGAACGTGCCCGGCTCCTGGAACCAGTTTTCCCGCTGATAGGTCATGTACATGAACGGGTCGCCCGTGACCGCCGCGTTGATGCCCCAGTAGATGAAAAGCCCCGCAAACACCGGCAGCATCTGGCCCGCGCAGGAGGCGATGGCGCGCGCGTTCACCCGGCGGCGGGGCGCCTTGCCCAGCAGGTTTATGAGCGCAAACCCGGCAACGATCACGCCCGGCATCCGCGTGAGCGCGCTGAGCATGCCGCACAGCGCCGCCAGATACGGATGGCCCCGCCGGATCAGGCAGATGACCGAAAGCGTGAGGCAGATGAACAGCGCCTCCGTGTACACGCAGCACAAAAACACGCTCATGGGGTTGAGCAGAAAATAGGCGACGCTCAGACGCGCCGTGCGCCGCCCGCCGTGCATGAAGGCCAGGTCATACAGCAGGGCGGCGGAAAGCGCCGTGCACAGCAGCGAAATGAGCGTGCCGGACAGGTACAGATCGCCCCCCGTCAGCGGGGCGAGCAGCCGCATGAGCAGCGGATAGAGCGGGAAAAACACCAGCCTGAGCCGCTCGTCGCCCGTGGCGACGTATCCATCGCGCGCGATGTCCAGGTAGTGGCGCGCGTCCCAGTGGTTCCAGAGCATGACAAACGAGTTCGCAAAGGACACGTTTCCGCCCTGCAGGGTGCGGTACATCGCATACCCCAGCGCGTACAAAAGCAGCCGCGAGAGCAGCGCCACGCACGCGGCCAGAACAAACGCCCGCACCGGCGCGTGCTCCGCGGGGCGCGTCAGGCCGTCCGCCGGCTCCTGTCCGCGCAGCACGCGGATCAGCCGCCAAAGCAGCTTCACCCCGCAAATGCCCATCAGCAACAAAGAAAGCGCCGCCGCCAAAGACGGCAGCGCGTGTTGCAGCGCAGTTCCCATGTCCACGTCCATCGCGTACCTCCTGTCAGCGCTTGCGTGGTCCGCGTTTTTCCGGCTTCTTGGCCGGCTTATAGGCCTCGTGCATATCCACCCTTGGAGGAAGCGACGCAATGGAGGCGATCTCCTCCTCCTCCGGCTCGATCATCTTCGCCACGCGGCTCACCAGGCCGCCGGCGACTTTGCCCTTCTTCCTGGGCTGGGCAGGCGTGCGGGCCTTGCCCGTCTGCACGCTGCTCACATCCGGCCACTGCGGCGGATCGGGCAGCTCGCTGACCGCCTCGCCGGACACATAGTCGCTATACGTCCGCGGCGTCCTGGCGGCAGGCGCGCGGCGGCGGCGTGAGCCGCTCTGACGGGCGGCGTCCTCCTCCCCGGCCGCGGCATCCTGTGAGGCCTCAGCCTCTTCCCGCTGCACGCGCGCCAATTCCGCCTCATAGGCGGCCTTCTGGCGCTCATATTCGGCCAGATCGCGCTCATACTGCGCCTTCTGGCGCTCGTACTCGGCCATCTGCCGCTCGTATTCCTCCTGGGCCTGCCGCGCCTGCTCGGCTTCATACGCCTCCTGCGCAAGACGCGCCTGCTCGGCTTCATAGGCCGCCTGGCGCGCCTTTTCCTCGCGCGCGGCGAGCTCCGCCTGCGCACGGGCGCGCGCCTCCTCCTGGATCTGCTGCTGCCACGCGTCGATCTCCGCGCGGCGGCGCGTCACCTCGGCCGTGCCCGGGCCTTCGCTGTGAATGGCCGCATACCGCTGCGTGCCCTCCGTATCCCGGCGCGGGGACGCCATTGCCCCGTAGCGCATGCCCGGATACGCGCCGAGCGTTTCATCCGGCACGCTCTCGGCCTGGCGCATCACGTCCTGCGCCTGGGTTTCGTCGATCACCGGCTGCTCGAGCGGCAGCCAGCTTTCCTCCCGTGGGGCGACGGCCGCGTGGGCCTGCGTGCGCTGGGGCGCCGTGGCCGCGTGGGCCTTTGCGCCCTCCCCATCCTCATCGGGCGGCGGCAGGCGCAGCAGCCTGCGCACGCGCAGCGCCCACAGGTGGTAGGGCTGCCAGCGCACCAGCCACACGAGCCAGTCGATGACAAGGCCCGCCGCGATGATGCAAAGGGCGATCACCAGCCAGTTTTTGCCCAGAAACTCCAATATGGTCGTGTGATCGGCGCTCAGAATCGCCCAAAGCGAATCCACCAGCGCGCGCACCCAGCCGAGCAATACGGTGAATAACGAGTCCGCGAATGTTCCCATTTTGCCTCCTTTGCGGCCGGATCATCACGGGGCGGTGATCGTCACGGTGATCTCCGGCGAACTGAGCGCGCAGGTAAACGGCTGCGCATTGTCAATGTGAATCTGCACGGGCACCTGGTGCTCGCCCGCCTCCAGTCCATCCAGATCGACGAAGAGGCGGATATCGCCCTGCGAAAGGCCATTGATGAAGCCATAGCCGCCCGTCAGCTGCACGGTGGCGCTTGTGCGGGAGAGCCTGGCGCTCATGCCGTCGTCAAGCCCGTCCACCTCGATGGACACCTGGCGGAACGAGCGCTCGACCGTCTCCTCTTCGATGTGCGCGGTGACGGCCACCTCGGTGGGCAGCGTGTTTTCGATGTTGCTCGGGCGGCGCAGGCGCACATAGCCGCTCACGTCCCGTGTAGCGCCCTCGATATCCAGCGGGGCGTCGGTGGTGATCATGGAGATGGCGTCAAGCGTCTGCTGGGCAGCCGCCACCTGCACGCTCTCTGTGGCCAGCTCGATACCGGTGAGCACATAGCCCTCCGCCGGCTCGCCGGTGACAAACGTCTCGGTTTCAAGCGGCACTTCCTTCATGGGCGCCAGCTCGGTCTCCACCATCACCTCGGAGGTGATGACCGACTGGTTGGTGATCTCCAGCTTATCGCTGACAACGCTTTGCCCCTGCGCGTCCTGCAGCTCGATGGAAAGGGCCGCGCTGTCCTCCATGCGCCGCGCGCTGAGGGTGGACTGGTCGAGCTTCACCACCGCGCGCGCCACGCTGGTAACCAGCGACTGCGGGCCGGAGACGGACAGCGTGGTCGGGTCGCTGCGGTAGCCGTTGAGGTACAATCCCCCGGGCATCTTGCCCGTGACCTCCACGACGACCGGCACGCGCTTGGTGACATAGCGCTCGACGTTGACCGTCACGCTGGAAGGCTCGCAGGAGATGACGGTGCCGTACAGCTGCGATGTGGAGTAGGAGATGGGCAGCACGTTTTCGCCCTCGCCCTCGATCTTGGTCAGGTCAAAATGCGGGTTGAACATGGTGCCGCTCACGCGGTTATAGTTGGACTGGGTGACCTCGACCGTCATCTTGACGGAGGGCACCAGCTCGGTGATATCATCCATGACGATGTAGCCGCGGCTTTGCAGCGCGGCCTCGTTGTTGACGGTGACCGCCACGCTCTGAAACACCTTCTGCCGGGTGAGCGTGCCGTCGGATGCGACCATGATGCTCCAGGTGAGCACGGCGCACAGCAGCGAAATGACCGCCAGGAAGATCTTGCTGCCAAACAGGCGCGCGATCCACCGCCTGAGCCGCCTGAACGGCCCGCGGCCGTCAGGCTTTTTTGTCGGTCGGCTGTTCATCATGGGCAGTCTGCCTCCTTTGCCTGAAATGCAGCAGCGGCACGCGGTTATCCTTCACCTGGCTGTCGTAGATGCCGTGCAGAATCTTGCGCAGCGACGCCGCGTCCAGGTGGCGCACCAGCTGCCCGCGCTCTGCCTTGGAAATGATGCCCGTCTCCTCGGAGACGATGAACACCGTCGCGTCGGACACCTCGCTCACGCCCAGGCCCGCGCGGTGGCGCGTGCCCAGATCGCGGCCCACGCCGGTGGTATCCGACAGGCGCAGAAGGCACGCGGCGGAAATGACCCTGTCCCCGCGCACGACGACGGCGCCGTCATGCAGGGGCGTGTTGGGCTCGAATATGTTTTCAATCAGCGGCTGGGAGACGATGCCGTCCACCCGGGTGCCGGTGGCGATGACATCGTCCAGATGCGTGCGGTTTTCAATCACGATCAGCGCGCCCACGCGGCGGCGGGCCATGTGTTCAAGCGCCAGGATCATCTCCTCGATGACCTGGTCGGTGTTATCCTTCTGGGTAAGGTAAGCGGACGCATCGAAAACCGAGTTATTGCCCAGCTCCTCCAGAATTCTGCGGATCTCCGACTGGAAGAGCACGATCAGCAGCACCGGCCCCGCGTTGATGATCCAGGAAAGCAGCGCGTGAATGGTGCGCATGCCCAGCACTTCGCTCAGCCATGTGGCCAGCAGCAAGATGATGATGCCCTTGATCGTCTGTGAAACGCGCGTCTGGCGCACGTGCACCAGCAGTTCATAGAGAATGAACGTCAGCAGCAGAATATCAATCAGATCGACGAGTTTGGGCCTGTTCCATATATTCCAAAGGATTGCGGAGATCTGATCCCCAATCGCACTCACGGCACATCCTCCCATCCATAACATGACGTGTTTCTATTATACACCATCAAATAGCGATATGACAGAGGCAATCAAATGTTATTTGTGTAAAATTTTGCCCCGCCTTCCTGCGCATGGCAGGCGGGAAGGCGGGGCAAAATACAGGGTGTTATTGTGCCTCAGGCGTTCGCGCCGTCGGCGTGCGCGTGCGGCAGGTGCTCCTCGTGCTCGCGCGGCATGAAGAGCATGGAAATGCTCCACAGCCCGGCCGCACCCACGACCGTGTAGAGCACGCGCGAGATCAGCGCCGCCTGTCCGCCGAAGAGGAAGGCGATCAGGTCAAACTGGAACAGGCCCACAAGCCCCCAGTTGATCGCGCCGACAATGACAAGCAACAAAGAGAGACGGTCCATTTGATCCACTCCTTTCTACGCAAGCAGGATGCGCAGAAGGGCGCGGTTCTATGCGCAAACAATCAATCCCCGTCGCCGTCTTTCGCTTTGCGCGCGGGAAAGGCGAGCACCCTGCCGCCCGTGTCCCGCTTTGGCGCGGCCTGTCCGGGAAAGGCGCGGCCCGGCACATCGCCTATCAGCCCTTCCCGGATGCACGCGTTGACCAGGCGCAAGGCATACAAAAGCGCCGCCTCCTGCGGCCAGCCCAGATAGCCGGAAAGCGCCTCCAGCTCCTCGCTGGCCTCCTGCGTGATCTCCATGGTGACCTTTGCGCGCATGGTCAACGCCTCCTCACATCGCGGCGGGGTTACACCGCATCGGCCACGCCGCCGCGCAATACGAGCATATCCGAAACGCGGTCGCGCCGCGAAACCATGACGCGAATGGCGTCATCCACCGCGAAACCGGCACCGGAAAGTGCTCCACATACCGTATTATATGCCAATTCAGGTAAATTATTGTCAGCAGAAAGGTGAGATAAATACACCGCGCGCGTGCCCTCCGAAGCCAGGCGCAGAAGGGCCTTGGCGCAGTCTTCATTGCACAGGTGGCCGCGCCGGCCGAGGATGCGCTGCTTGAGCCGCTGGGGATACGCTCCGCGCTTGACCATCTCCACGTCGTGGTTGGCCTCCAGCACCAGCGCCTGGCAGCCGGAAACCGCGCGCAGCCACGATTCGTCGATGTGGCCGATGTCCGTGGCCACGCCGCAGCGCAGGCCCCGGCAGTCAAAGGCAAAGCCCACCGGCTCGGCCGCGTCGTGCGGAATGGCAAAGGGCCTCACGTTCACGCTGCCGATGTAAAAATCCTCCCCGGTGCAAAACGTGCGCACGCACCGCGCGGGAATGCCCGTCTCCTTTTGCCGGATGCCCTGCCAGGTGCCCTCGTTGGCAAACACGGGCAGGCCATAGCGGCGGCAGAGCACGCCCAGCCCCCGCACGTGATCCACATGCTCGTGGGTGACGAGTATGGCGTCGATCTCGTTCATGTTCACGCCGATTTCGCGCAGATTCGCCTCCACGCGCGCGGCGCTCACCCCCGCATCCACGAGCAGGCGCACGCCGCCGCAGGAAAGATAGACGCTGTTTCCCGAGGAACCGGAAAACAGCGGGCAAACGGTCATTTGCATGGCTTTACAAATCCCTCTCCATCCGTTACAATCCATGGTATCCCCTATTATAGCGCAAAGGCCGCGCGGCGTAAAGACGCAGCCTTGCGCATCGGAAAAGCCCGCCTTCGGCGTTCTTTTCCGAGGATTTGCGCTGTTTCCCTCTCGGCCTTTTGGGCCTCCCGGGCGGGAAACAGCGTAAGGAAGCCTTGCCAGGCAAGGCCCGAATCCGCCGCGCATGTCGCCGGATTCGGACTGCATTTGGAGGGCCGCGGCCCTCCAAACCACCCGGAAAGGTTTTGGGCAGCGCGAAAAGCGCAGCCTTGCGCTTCGGAAAAGCCCGCCTGCGGCGTTCTTTTCCGAAAATTACCCCCCATGAAGGCCGCTATGGCCAAGGAGAAACGCATGGACAATTACCGCCTGTGGGGGCGGATCATCAGCCGCCACCGCATCGAAAAAAGCGAAACCGTCGACATTGAGGATGGCGACATCGAGACGGCCTTTCTGGAGATCTGCCGCCGCTTTGACGTGCAGCGCCCGCTGCAGCTGCCCAAGCACACGCGGGAATTTGAGCAGTTCGGCCGCACGTTTTACGCCCCGGAGCACTTCACCGAGCCGGTGTCCTTTCAAAAGCTGGAGATCGAGCTGCTCCTGCCCGAAGGCGCCAAAAAGAGCAGCGGCCGCCGCACGCCGCTGATGGACGCATGAGCGCCGCGCCCGTGACGGGGCGCTTTGCCCCCACGCCCAGCGGCAGGCTGCACCTGGGCAACCTGCTGTGCGCGCTGCTCGCCTACCTCTCCGCCCGGCGCGCGGGCGGGCGGTTTTTGCTGCGCATTGAGGATCTGGACGCGCCGCGCTGCCCGCGCAGCCTGGCCAAAGCGGCCATGGAAGACCTGGCCTTTCTTGGCATCCGCTGGGACGAGCCGCCGCTTTACCAAAGCGAGCGCGCGCAGATCTACCAGCGCTATGCCGAAACCCTTACGCAGATGGGGCTGACCTACCCCTG
Source organism: Candidatus Ventricola gallistercoris (assembly GCA_018716525.1). GTDB lineage: Bacteria > Bacillota > Clostridia > Christensenellales > Aristaeellaceae > Ventricola > Ventricola gallistercoris. The sequence continues at coordinate 898 of DVJV01000046.1, read as the reverse complement.
CTTTTGCTCGCGCGCGCAGCTTCACGCCGCGTTTGCGCCCAACCGGGGGGACGCGCTGCCCGTGTACGCGGGCGCCTGCGCGCACCTGACGGCGGAGGAAATCGCCCTGCGCGCCCGCGTGCGCCGCCCGGCGCTGCGCCTGCGGGTGAGCGACGAGACCCTGACCGTGCAGGACGGCTGCCAGGGCGCATACAGCGCAAACCTGGCTAGCGACTGCGGGGATTTCATCATCCGCCGCTCGGACGGGCTGTGCGCCTATCACCTGGCCGTGGTGGTGGACGACGCGCTCAGCGGCGTGACGCAGGTGGTGCGCGGGCGGGACATCCTGCCCTCCACGCCCCAGCAGATCTACCTGCAAAGGCTGCTTCGCTTCCCCACGCCCGAATACGCGCACATTCCGCTGCTGGAAGACCCCGAAGGCCGCCGCCTGGCCAAGCGCGACGGGGACCTCGGCCTTTCCAGCCTGAGCCGCCGCTTTTCGCGCGACGCCATCTTGGGGATGCTCGCCTTCAGCGTGGGGCTTCTTGAGGAAAACCGGCCCTGCGATATGGACGCGCTCATCGCCGGCTTTGACTGGGCGCGCGTGCGGCGCGAGGACGCGCGCCTGCCTTCGGAAATCTTTGCCGGCGCGTAAGAAGCAAAGGCCAAGCCAAGCCAGTAAAAATCGCCACAAACTGCAAAAAAGGACGCCTGTGGCGTCCTCAGACTGTCAAAAAACCCTTCCGGGAGGTTTGGAGGGCCGTAGCCCTCCAAATGCAATCCGAATCCGGCGACATGTGCGGCGGATTCGGGCCTTGCCGCGCAAGGCTTCCTTGCGCCGTTTCCCGCCCGGGAGCCCCGCAGGGGCGAGAGGGAAACGGCGTTAACATTCGGAAAAGGACGCCGCAGGCGGACTTTT
>DVJV01000045.1 GCA_018716525.1 Candidatus Ventricola gallistercoris | reverse complement strand
TGGCGCCATATGGAGCGGTAGACGAGATTCGGACTCGCGACATCCACCTTGGCAAGGTGGCACTCTACCACTGAGCTACTACCGCATTGCTCACTTGCGAAGAGTATTATACCCTACTGCGGGACATCTGTCAACGGGTTTTGACAAAAACCTGGAAATCACATCCGGCTCTCCATGGCAATGCTGACGAAAACTGTCAGAATAGCACGATGTCCCCCGCGTCACAATAGTGCTGAACCGATTGGAGGTGAAAAACGGATGGCGAGCAACGCAAACAGCAACCAGATCAACGTGCCTCAGGCCAAGGACGCGCTCAACAACATGAAGTATGAGATCGCGCGCGAGCTGGGTGTCAACCTCAAGCAGGGCTACAACGGCGACCTGACCTCACGCGAGGCGGGTTATGTCGGCGGCTACATGGTCAAGCGCCTGATCGAGCAGGCTGAGCACCAGATGGCCGGCCAGCAGTCCTACTAAATCCAGGCGGATTCATCGGGCTGCGTCATACCCGCCCAGGCGGGCATGACCTCTGCCCACAGCAATGAAAGGAGATTCGACCGATATGTATCAGAATCAGCAGAATTCCTTCGGCACGCAGCCGCAGAACATCGGCGCCCAGCAGAATGCGGGCGCGCAGCAGAACGCTCAGGGCAACAACGCCTCGCGCAGCGGCCGTGCGGTCGTGCCGGAAGCCAAGGGCGCGCTCAACCAGATGAAGTATGAGATCGCCAGCGAGCTGGGCATCAACCTGAAGAAGGGCTACAACGGCGACCTGCCGTCCCGTCAGGCCGGCTACATCGGCGGCTACATGACCAAGCGTCTGATCGAGCAGGCCGAGCGCTCCATGAGCGGCCAGGCCTAAACCCTGAAACAGCAGATCACCGGATGGCCGCAGAGCGCACAGCTCTGCGGCTCTTTCTCTTTATTTCTGCGGCCTTGCAGGCGTCAGGCGCAAGCCAAAGCCCAGCGCATAGTCGTTTCCCGCGCTGTCGCGGTAGGCATAGCCCGCGCCATTTTGATCTTTGAGCGATTCGGGCAGATACCGGTCTTTGTCATATCCGGGCACATCGTTAGGGCTGACACACACGCCCTGCGCATCCACAGCCAGCACCGCATCGCCGCGCGGCAGTGTCATGGGCAGCCTGCCCGTGGGCGCAAACCGGCCCAGCAGCACATCGAGCGTCGCGCCGGAATCGGTGTCAAACCCAGCCGTCAGCACGTCGGCCAGCGGCTCAACATTCCCCAATTCCCAAGCGAGCGTGAAGTTGATGTGCATGATCACCTTGCCCCCGCGCGCATGCACAGACGATGCAACCGTGCGAAGACGATTCATGCCGCACAGCGTGGTTTCCGTATGGGTGTGCGCCGTGGGGCGCCCCTGTTCATCGACATCGCAGACGGTCTTATCCTCGCAGATATCCAGCTCCAGGTAGCCCGCCGTCGCATGGAAATACGCCCCCGACGAGGGATCGAGCAGCAGCAGCGCAACATCCGCCTGCGCATAATCCGCCGCTAGCCGCACTTCCTTTTCAAGCCGCGACCGCAGCGCCTGCGTCGCCCGGTCCGCCTCTTCCTGCGACTGGGCAAAGCACTCGGCGTACACCGTCTTGCCCGCAAAGCGGGTTGCCGTCAGCGGCAGCGTGCCATCCTCCTTGAGCAGCACGACCGATTTGCGGTGCGCCTGCATGGCTTCTTCGCGGTCTGCCTCATTTTCACAGACCACCTGCCGGGCCCTTTGGGGATCGCGGTACGGGTTTTCAAACAGCCCCAGCGCAAACAGCTCGGCGAGCGTGCGCGTCACCGCCCGGTCAAGCGCCGCCTCGCTGAGGGTCAGATCCTCCCGTGTAAACCCTTCCGGCAGAGGATGTGCGTCATAATACCCGTTTTGAGCGCGCTCCATGGCCTGCTGCCCGTATTCAATGTCAAAAAGCCCGCTGATCAGATCCACCCCGCCGGCGTTGACCGCATAAGCAATGCGCTCCGGCTTGTCGAGCTTCTCCACACCCCAGCACATGTTGTGCACAATGCCCGTGTCCGAATTGATGTAGCCCTTGAAACCGAGCTGACCGCGCAAAAGCTCCTGCGTAAACTCGCCATTATAGGCAAAGCCCAGCGGCCTCATGGCAACCGGCTTTCCCCCGTCGCAAAGCTGCTGTGCGCTCTTTTCTGCGGAAGGCTTCGCGTAGTAGGGCATCACCGAGGAGACGCCCGCCTTCACCGCCGCCCGGAACCCCGGCAGGTGATAGCGCTGCAACGAGCCCGGCGTCGCATACACATTCCACTGCCCCATGGCGTAGTGGGGATCAAAGCCATTTTCCCGCGCGCCGCCGCCCGGGAAGTGTTTCACCGTCATGGCGACGCCGTCCGGCGTGGGGCCGCTTTCGCTCCCCTGGATGCGCGGCACGATATGACGCATGATCCTGGCGATAAGCTGCTCATCCTCGCCAAATGTGCCGTAGGACCGCTGCCAGCGCGGATCGGTCAGCACATCGGCCATGTACATGTAGCCCTTTTTCAGCCCAACGGCATCCCACTGGCGGCGGACGCAGTCGGCAAACCGGTCGGCAAGGGTGATGTCGTCGCCCAAAATGGCTGCCGCAATGCCCAGCGTGCCCGGCCAGGCGGTGAACACGCCGGTGGCGTCGTTCATGCCAAACACCGCTTTTCCGCTCTCGTTGCGCGAGTTGGAGGCGAGCTGCACGGGCACAAAACGCGCGCATGCCTCCGCAACGGCATTGAGCTGGTTGACGAAGTCTGCCAGCTCCTCCGGCCGGGGATTGGCGCGCAGAATCAGGTGGCGCGCCCACCAGGACCGGATCAGCGTGGTCGTGCCGGGCAGCGTCTGCTCGCCGAATATGGTTTTGCCCGTGAACGTTCCTTCATCGAGCAAGCCGGAATCATCGCGCTTGGCCGGATCACTCTGATCGCGCCCCATTCGCCAATCCGAAATGAAGAGCTGCCCCAGCTTTTCCTTTGTCGTGAGCACGCGTACCAGCGATGCGGCCCGCTCCTGCGGCGGCAGCCGCCAATCGTCAAACGGCTGAAACACCCCGGAGCCGTCGATATCCTTAAAATACAACCCATCACGCTCGATGATCTGCCTTGACACGGTGCCGATGACCGGCCCATTTGGGTTTTTCACATATTGCACCTGCTCGGATGCCTTCACGGCGATTCCCCCTTTCCTACTGTGCGCATGCTTTGATGGGTTGATTATACCATTTTTTGCACACTTTCTCAATCATGCCCGGCCCACCACATGCGCGCCTCATCTCTGCCCGCCCGGCGCTTCTTTTTCGCAATATGCCGCCTGATGCATCCCGACGCGTGAAAAACGGTTGACACCTTCCCACTCCGTGTGTATAATTCACTTTGTGAACTAATATGACGTGGCGGAAGCGAAATCCTGCACAGAGGTGTTCCCCCGTGCCATCTCTCCGCCCCGGAAAGGACTTACCATCATGAAAAATACAGTGAAAAAGCGCTTGTTCCTTCAAAAGCTGATCATCGGCATTTTGGCCGCAGTGGCCGCTTTAGCCGTGCTGGCCGCAGTGACAGTCTTCCTCATCTGGGGAAATGAGCTTGCCACCCTTTCGAGTATGGAGCAGCTCCGTGCCCGGGACGACAGCCACCTGGATGGCTCCGTGTACACCATGCACGTGAAGGGCGGCTTCTACCTGGATGAGTTCATCGCTCAGGGTGGCGCCAGCAGCGACAGCGAGCTGATCGACTTCATCACCGCCAAGATCACCAAGGGATTGATCCCCATGGAGATCAGCGAGAGCGAAATCGCCTGCTCCGCGTTCACCGCGACGGCCGCTGATGGGGACTCGCTCTTCGCACGCAACTACGACATGTCCAAGACGAACACCTGCCTGGTGTTTACCGAGGCCACAGGCGACCGGCACGCCACGCTGTCGACGGTGGATCTTCAGTTTCTGGGCATCGACACCGAGGCGGATGTCGGTGGGCTGATGGACAAGATCACCTGCCTGGCCGCGCCCTATGCCCCGCTGGACGGCGTCAACGATGCAGGCGTGAGCTGCGGCATCTTCATGTCCTACCAGGGGGCGCAGACGGTTCCCACCGCGCAGGATACGGACAAGCCCGACCTGACCTCCACCACGCTGCTGCGCCTGATCCTCGACTATGCCGACAATGTCGATGAGGCGGTGGAAATCGCCTCCGCATACGATCTGCACGACTCGGCAAAGACCTCCTATCACTACATGGTGGCCGACGCCAGCGGCAGAAGCGTGATTCTGGAGTGGGTAAGCGGAACCGATGCCACCGACAACGATGGCGCTACTCGTCAGCTTGTAGTGACCTACAACGATGATGATGCGCACATCGGCCAGGCCGAAGGCGAGTGCGGCTACCAGTGGATTACGAACTTCATCATCCAGCCCGGCTACTACGAAAACCCGGTCGACCGCAAGGGATACGACCGCTATGAGCTGCTGTACCAGGAGCTAAGCGCTGTGGACGGCAGCGTGGCGGATGAGCGCGCCGCCATGGATATACTCGCTGCCGTCGGCCGCCGGAACTGGAATAACGACGATAAGAACACCTGCACCGTGCACAGCGTCGTTTACAACCTGACGGACTGCACCGCGCTGTGGGTACCCAATGAACACTACCAGGATGAGGACGCATACTACGCCTTCAGCCTGAACTGAGACAGGGAGGATCGCTTAGATGGATGCGAAATACGCACCGCTGTTTACCCCCTTTAAAGTCGGAAACGTTGAGATCCGCAACCGGATCGTGCTGTGCCCCATGGGCGGCACATCGCTCTTTGGGTGGATGGAGCCCAACCACTTTGATCAGGAAGCGGCGCGCTTCTTTTTGGACCGCGCCGATCACGTCGGGCTGATCATTCCCGGCATCGCGCCGCTGCGCGATACGCTGGGCGGGCGCTGGCTCTACCAAAACAAGAAGATGTTCCGCCAGCTTTCCGAATACATGAAGGAGATCCACAGCCGCGGCGCCAAGCTCTTTGTGCAGCTGACGGCAGGCATGGGGCGTTCCTGGGCGATCACCGACTTGCTGGTTCCCCTGCACCAAAACCCCGTGCTGCGCACGCTGGCCAAGCCGATCATCGACACGGACTACCAGCTCGCCAGCCCCAGCGCGCTGCCCTCCCGATGGTCTGACAAGATCACCTGCCGTGAGATGACAGTTCAGGAGATCGAGCAGATCATCGAAGCCTTTGCGCGCACCGCGGCGCTGTGCAAGGAGGCCGGGGTGGACGGTGTGGAGGTGCACGCCGTTCACGAGGGCTACCTGCTCGATCAGTTCACCCTGCCCTACACCAACCACCGCACCGACGCCTATGGCGGCAGCTTTGAAAACCGCTACCGCTTTGCCGCCGAGGTGGTGAAGGCGATCAAGGCCGCCTGCGGGCAGGACTACCCCGTCTCGCTGCGCTACAGCGTGCTCTCCAAGGTCAAGGACTTCGGCTCCGGCGCACTGCCCGGGGAGACCTACACCGAAATCGGCCGGGATATGTCCGAGAGCGAACGCGCCGCCCGCTACCTTCAGGATGCCGGTTACGACATGCTCAACGCCGATAACGGCACGTATGACTCCTGGTACTGGGCGCATCCCCCGGCATATATGCCGCTCAACTGCAACCTGGAAGATGTCGCGCACATCCGCCAATTTGTCACCATTCCCGTGGTGTGCGCCGGCAGGATGGAGCCGGAAACCGGCGCACAGGCCATCGCCGAAGGCCGGATCGACGCCATGGGCGTGGCCAGGCAGTTTCTCGCCGATCCGGACTGGATTGGCAAGCTGATCGAAGACCGCGCACAGGAGATCCGCCCCTGCATCTGCTGCCACAATGGCTGCTTCAACTTTTCGCACTACAAGGGCCATGCCAACGTGCAGCACCTGTCCGATACCATGGGCCTTGCGCGCTGTGCGCTGAACCCGGAAACCATGCAGTCGCGCAAATACCACGTCGCGCCCGCAGTCACGCCCCGGCGCATCGCCGTCATCGGCGGCGGCATCGGCGGCATGGAAGCCGCCCTGCTGTGCGCACGGCGGGGACACACCGTCTCCCTCTACGAGCGAACGGACAGGCTGGGCGGCGTGTTCCAAGCGGCCGCCGCGCCTTCCTTCAAGGAGAAAGACCGGATGCTGATCGCCTGGTATCTGCGGGAGGTGAGCCGTCAGCCCCACCTGAGCGTGCACCTGAACACCGAGATCACCGATGTGCACGCACTGGATGTCGACGAGATCATCGTCGCCACGGGCGCCGAGGCTAACCGCCTGACCGTGCCGGGCAGCGAACGCGCAATCGAAGCGGTCGACTACCTGCTCGGCAAACAAACCGCTGGAGACAACGTCGTCATCATCGGCGGCGGCCTTACCGGCTGCGAAATTGCCTACGACCTGTACCTGCAGGGCAAGCACCCCACCATCGTCGAGATGCGCGACGACCTCATCGCCGCGCCGGGCGTTTGCCTGGCCAACTCCAGCTATCTTCGGGATTTTTTTGCCGCAAACCGGGTGCCCGTCTTGCTTCAGGCGCGCGTGACCACCATCGGTCAGGACACCGTGACCGTCCTTGACCGGGATGGCGTCAGCCGGCAGATTCCGGCAGATTCCGTCATCGTCTCCGTGGGATATCACCCCGCACCGGTTGCCAAGCCATCGCGTCACGTGCATGTGATCGGCGATGCCAAGAAGCCCGGCAACCTGCGCACCGTCATCTGGCAGGCATGGGATGTCTGCATGAAGCTTTAAGGAGGCGAAGATATGTACCTGACTCCCGAACAAACCGCAATTCTCCAGGGCGCCAAGGGCGATACCCTGGCCAAAGTGATGAAAACCCTCGTGATGTACGGCGAGATCTTCGGCGCCGACAAGATGGTGCCCGTGACATCGCGCTACAACCACCTGGTCACCTCCTTTGGCCTCAAGGCGCTGGGGCCCGTTTACGATCTGATGAACCGGCTGATTGAATCCGGCGCAGTGTCTACCCAGAAGTTCTCCGCCGACCCCCGTCCGCTCGATCCGAACGTGCCTGCCAACTTCCTGCAAAACCTGGTCTTTCACAAATTCATGTACAGCAAGCAGGCCTATTATGAGGATCAGCTTGAAAAAATGGGCCTGATGGACCCCGACGCTTTCAGCTGCGCCTGCTATCTTGAGGAAATGGGCAACCGTCCCCGCAAGGGCGATGTGCTCAGCTGGGCCGAATCCTCCGCGGTGGTGTATGCCAACTCCGTGTTGGGCGCCCGCTGCAACCGCAATTCCGGCATCATGGATCTGATGGGGTCGATCGCCGGGTGCGTTCCACATTTCGGCCTGCTCACGGATGAGGGACGCAAGGCCACCTGGATCGTGCGGGTGGAAACCAGCCAAAAGCCGGAGGCGCAGCTTCTGGGCTCTGCCATCGGCATGAAGGTCATGGAAGAGGTTCCCTATGTGCTGGGGCTGGATGCCTGGCTGGGTACTGAGCTGAGCGACGACGCGTGCGCTTACCTCAAGGACTTCGGCGCCGCCACCGCCTCCAACGGCGCTGTGGGGCTGTACCACATCGACAACCTCACCCCGGAAGCCAAGGAACAGGGCCGGTCTCTGATCGCCGAAGGCGCACAGGTCTACGTCATCGACGACGCCGAGCTGCAGCGGGTGCGCGAAAGCTACCCCGTGGTCTGGAAAAAGCCGGACGCACAGCCCAAGCTGTGCTTTGTGGGCTGCCCGCACCTGAGCCTTGCGCAGCTGATCGAATGGACGCAGAACATTGAAGCGGGGCTCCGCGCTTCGGGCCACCGGCAGGTGCTCATGCCCACCGTGCTGACCACCGCGCCGGCAGTCAAGAAAGCCTTTGAGCGCACGGAGTACGCCCAGCGCCTTTCCCAGACGGGCGTCATCCTCTCTTGTATCTGCCCGCTGATGTACATGAACAATCCCCTGTGCGCATCCATGCCGGTGATCACCTCTTCGAACAAGCTGCGCACCTATTCCACCGCCCGTTACCACACCGAATCGGAAATCCTTGCACTCATCACGAAGGGAGGCGACCGCTGATGCGCACTTTTCACGGCCGGACTGTCGCCCCGGGCAGCGTGACGGCAGAAGCCCTGGTCTCGCACGGAGGATTGAACACGCTGGCATCCTTTCAAAAAGCGCTTCAGTTTGGCGACAAAAAGGCCACTTGCGGCGATCAGAATAACCCCGATCTCTATGGCAAGGCCATGGCCGGAAAGGCGCTCTGCCTGCCCCAGACCATTGGCTCGACCACCGGCGGACTGGTGCTCTACTGCGCCTGCTCCATGCACCGGCAGCCCGCGTGTCTGCTCTTTTCCAATCCCATCGACTCTCTGGCCGCCGCCGGAAGCGTCCTGGCTTCGGTCTGGCTGGAAGACGTGAACATGCCCGTCGTCGATTGCCTCGGCGAAGAGTTCCTGCAATACGTTCACGATGGCATGACCGTTTCCGTCTCGCCCGACGGCACCGTCACGGTCGAATAATTGCTTTTCCAGTTAAGCCGCCCCATCCCCCCTTGCGGGAACGGATGGGGCGGCTTTTTCTTTCGCTTTTCCCGCTTTCATGACCGATACGGGTTTTGATCCCAAACCGCTTTATGGCGCAAAATACGAAAGGGTATTTGAAAACAAAATCTCGGAAAGCGTACCTTGTCATGCTCTTGGCAGCTCGCCTTTCAGGTTCCGTCACCTCTTTCTGTTGCGCCTTTAGAATGCGTTCACCTCCGATCTGACCACGCCGTTTAGGCACCCGCAGCCATTCCTGATGGGCGCGCATGCATGCGTCACAAAGAAGTTAAAGGCGGTCATTGTGTTTATATTGCTTTTCAAAAACGCCAATGCGGTCGCGCACTATGCAAAAGCCAAACGGGATTTGCAAACCAAGTCTTGACAACCGGTTTAAGATATGCTATCCTACTATCAGTTAGATTTATCTAACTTTTTAATTCTCTAGTAGTTAGTATATTCTAACAAAGGAGGATTCCATGTGCGAATTGTTTGAACGCGCCCTTGTCACGCACTGTGCACCCACGCTTGCGGGCCACAAGTGCGGCAGTCTGTTCACGTGGGTCGGCTGCCCAGGCGTCGATCCCTCCCTTTGCGTGGCAGAAGCCGATGCATTGCTTCGCCACAAGGGGCTGCGCGTGCGCATACTCAAGTACGCTTCCGACAGAAGCCTGATTTACGCTTACCGCCCCAATCGGCTTCGTGCGCATCTTTCCGACCCGGCCGTGCGCAGTTTTTTGCGGGATAAGGGGTACTCATGCGCGTCTATTGCCGACGATCTGACCCATCTGGCCGAGCGCGTGAATTCATCCCCTGAATTCCCTCATGAAATCGGCGTGTTTTTGGATTATCCCCTCGAAGATGTCATCCGCTTTATCGAGCAGCGCGGGAGCGGCTACTGTTGCTGCGGTTGCTGGAAGGCCTACTCCAACGAGCGGGAAGCCCGCAAGCGTTTTGCACTGTATGACAAGTGTCACCGGATCTATCTATCCTGCCATTTGCGCGGATTCGATGTTTTGCGGCTCACCGTAGCCGCCTGACATACAACATCACAACACACAGGAGGTATGATGCATCATGGGAAACATCGCAGTGGTTTACTGGAGCGGAACCGGAAACACCCAGGCCATGGCCGAAGCCATCGCCCAGGCTTGCAACGGCATGCTAATCGAAGCCGGGGATTTTTCCCCGGATCAGGTCGCATCCTATGACGCCATTGCCTTCGGCTGCCCCTCTATGGGCACCGAACAGCTGGAAGAGAGCGTGTTTGCCCCTCTGTTTGAAGCGTGCAAGCCGCTGCTTCAAGGCAAGAAGCTGGCGCTTTTTGGCTCTTATGGTTGGGGCGATGGCGAATGGATGCGCACCTGGGAGGCCGAGTGCCTTGACGCCGGGGCAACGCTCGCCTGCCCCAGCGTCATCTGCCAGGAGGCTCCGGACGCAGGCACGCTCGAGCAGTGCGCTGCGCTTGCCCAGGCGCTGATGTAATGCACCAACTCTCCGGCTTAAAAAGAAGCAGCCGGAGAGCTTTCTTTTTTCCTCCCGCAGATGGACAATTGTTTCCTGTATGCAGTCGTGCTATAATAAATGTCTCCGATTTGCAACCGGTCATTTTCCCCGGTTGTGTTCTTCTTCGGCAATGAATGGCTATTCCCAATCAAAACGCACCGGCCGGCAGCCATGCCCACAGGTGCGTTGCTAGGAGGCACCCCATATGGCAATCGAACAAGTCAAGACCTATTTCCGGGCGCAAGGCATGGAAGCGCGCATCCGGGAGTTTGACGTATCCAGCGCGACGGTGGAGCTTGCCGCAAAAGCCCTGCACTGTGAGCCCTGCCGGATCGCGAAGACGCTTTCCTTTATGGTCAACGGACAGCCGGTGCTGATTGTCGCAGCAGGCGATGCAAAGATCGACAACGCCAAGTACAAAGCCCAGTTTTCGACAAAGGCCAAGATGCTTTCGCCCGAGGAAGCGCAAACCCTCGTTGGCCATGCAGTGGGCGGCGTCTGCCCCTTCGCCGTCCATGACGGGGTGCGCATTTACCTGGATGTGTCTCTCAGGCGGTTTGAAACCGTATTTCCGGCTTGTGGAAGCAGCAACAGCGCAATTGAGCTGACGATTCCGGAGCTCGAACGCCATTCCTCCTTCATCGCCTGGGTTGACGTGTGCAAGGGGTGGAATGATCCGCAGCCGGCTATCGAGCAATCTGCTGAGTCTTGATGCCGCTTTCTCTCTCCTTGGGTTGCCATGGCCTGGTTTTTGCTTAAGGTCACAGGATTCTCTTTCACAGCATCTGCACAGCCTTCAGGCTCATGTGGGCAGAAATATGCCATAATCATGGTCTTCTGACACATTTAGGGATTGACAAGTTCTGCACCATATGATAGAATAAGTCTGTTCCGAACAGGGAAGCTGAATGGGCAGGTTCCCGAGTGGCCAAAGGGAGCAGACTGTAAATCTGCCGTCACAGACTTCGATGGTTCGAATCCATCCCTGCCCACCATCTTTTTCGCGGGAATGGCGGAATTGGCAGACGCGCTAGATTCAGGTTCTAGTGAGGGCAACTTCATGCAGGTTCAAGTCCTGTTTCCCGCACCAGTCAGAGCAAGTGTTTAATGCTTGCTCTTTTTTTATTCTGGATTCGTCCCCTTATGTGGCTTTGGTTTAGGCTTAAGGGAAATGTACAGAGTTCTGAAGACAGTTAGGGTAAGGGAGACGAGTGCAGAGAATCAATGAAAGTTGAATGTTGTGCACGGAACCGGACCAAATCGCCCTGAATTGCGTGCATTTTGTTTATTGGCAAGCATGAAGATGAAAAAACGGCGTGTTTGAACGGCAAAATCAAATCTTCATGATC
>DVJV01000044.1 GCA_018716525.1 Candidatus Ventricola gallistercoris | reverse complement strand
AACGAGGCGAAACAAAGTGAAAAAAGCGGAATCAACATGAAAAATACAACAAAAAGCACGCCGGGCAGCACCAGCAGCAGCCAGACCCGATTTTTCTTTTGATTCACCGGAGGATCCTCCCCTTCCGCGTGTTAATGTTCGGCATAATTACGCCATATTCTACCATGGAGCGCGAAAAAAGTCAATTCCATCAGCACAAAATGCAAAAAAAGGTTTGGCTTCACGCGCTGTCCCGCTTAAAATGTTCGGATCTTTTGCCGAATTGTGCGGTTTTCCGTCAGATGATGTCGGCATATTTCGCGGCACTTTGCATGAAAGGGGCCATGTGCTCGGTGAGCTTTGCGCGGATGCGCTCCAGATCGGCGCCCAGCACCCTGCCCCCGTGCACGCGGATTTCGCCCGCCGTCATGACCAGATCGACATCGGAGCTGTTTGCGCCGTAGACCAGCGCGGAATAGGGGTTGTACACCGGGAAGAGGTGCGCCGCCTGCGTGGAGACCACCACCAGATCCGCGCGCATCCCCGGCACAATCTGCCCGAATTCCCCCTGTGCGCCAAGCGCGCGCGCGCCGCCGCGCGTGGCAGCCGATACGATCTGCGCCGCAGGGAACAGGCTGCGGTCGTGGTTGACCGTCTTGTGGAATGTGGCAAACAGCCTCATCTGGTCAAACATGCTGAGCGTGTTGCCCGACGAAGGGCCATCCGTGCCCAGACCATAGGGCACTCCGGCGCGCGCGAGCTGCGCGACGGGGGCCACACCCTTGCCCGCCTTCGTATTGCTGCCGATGCAGTGCGCCACAGACGCGCCGCCCTCCCGGAGAATGGCAATATCCTGCTGATTCATATGAATGCAGTGTGCCGCAAGCAGATGCCTGTCCACCATGCCGATGCGCTGCATGAAGCTGACGGGCGTTTCCCCCTGCCGGGCGAAGTGCTCCATCTCGTAATCCATCTCGCAGGCATGGAGGGTGAGCAGCGTGTCGCGACGCACCGCCATCTCGTGCGCCTGGCACAGCGCCTCCGGCGAACAGGTCGTCGTGCCGTGCACCGCCACAATGGGATGCACCCACCGGCTGCCCGCGAAGCGTTCAAACATCTGCCCGGCAATCTCAACCCCGCCATACGGCTCGGGGCTGTCGCACGTGGGCTGGCCGATAACCGACTCCCCCAGGTACCCCTGTATGCCCAGCTCCTCGCACGCCCGGCCGACTTCCTCTTCAAAGTAGTACATGTCCACAAACGTGGTGATGCCCGACAGCAGCATCTCGCAGATGCCGAACATAGCGCCCCAGTACACAAGTTCCCGGGTCATGGCTTCGTTTTCCAGCGGAAACAGAAAGCGGCGCAGCCTGTCCGGGCAATCATCGCCCATCGTGCGGAAGGGCACCATCGATGCGTGGGCATGGGTATTGACAAAGCCCGGCAGCAGAATGCCGCCCTGCGCATCCACGCGCGCATCGCATTCCCCGGAAAACGCGCCCTCCCCCGCGGCCGCAATGCGCGCGCCTTCCGTGAGCACGTATCCATCTTGCAGCACGCGCCGCTCTTCATCCATTGTCAGAACGGTTGCATGTTCGATGAGTGTCTTTTTCATACGCTTTTGTCCTTTCCCTCTCCGCTTGCATCTTTGCGCACAGCATGAATCCGGCGTCTGCTCAGGCCCCCAGGATATCGAGCGCCACAGCACAGAACACCGCCACGCTCCTGCCGAGCACCGCCTCGTCAAAGTCAAACGTCACGGTATGCTGCGCGCCAGCCACCGGCGTCATCACGCGCATATACGTGGCCAGACCGCCATGCGCCTGCACGCGGTTCATCATCAGCGAAATATCCTCGCTGCCCCAGTTGCGCGCGTTCTGCTCGCTGCTCAAGCGCAGATGCGGCAGGTCGCGCCGGACCACATCGCCGATGCGCTCGATCAGCGCCAAATCGCTGTGCTGTCCCTCCGCGCGGCCCATGACCGTCGTCTCCAGCGTGCAGCCCTGCATCATTGCCGCGCCGCGGCACGCAGCCAGCGCGCTTTCCTCCATGAATGTGTTGATTTCCGTCGTCTCGCCGCGCACCTCCAGCTGCATCGTCGCGCGGTCAGGCACCACATTGCGCCCCGTTCCGGCATGCAGTGTGCCCACATTGACGCGGCTCTGTCCGCCGCTGTGGCGCGGAATGGCATGCAGCGCCAGCACCGCCGATGCGGCCGCAAGCAGCGCATTGTGCCCCTTTTCGGGATATCCGCCCGCGTGTGCGGCCTCGCCCAAAAACGTCACGTCATACTTGACCGTCGCAAGCGATCCCCACGTGCCCGCCGTCACATCGCCGTCATCCAGGCTTTCCGTCGGCGCAATATGCGAGCCGATGAACACATCCACATCGTCAAGGTGACCCTTGGCAACCATCGCTCCCGCGCCTCGCGCGCCCTCTTCGCCCGGCTGGAACAGCAGCTTGACCGTGCCGTGCAGCTCCTCGCGGTGCGCCATCAGGATCTGCGCGATGCCCAGGCCAATCGCCGCGTGGCCGTCATGACCGCAGGCATGCATCATGCCCGGGTTCTCGCTGGCAAAGCCCTCTGCCCGCGGCCGGTGCGACTGCGCCTCGCACTCGCACATGCCCAGGGCATCGATGTCAAAGCGCATCGCCAGTGTCGGGCCCTCGCCACACTCCAATATGCCAATGACTCCCGTGTATCCTTCGCGCATGTCCTGTGTCAGGTATGCCTGCGGCGCGCCCTGCTCCAGTGCCCGCTGTGCGTGCGCCTCCAGCTCTTCCTGCGCCGGCACACCCAGGCGCGCCCCCTCCTGGCACACATCCCGTCCGGTCAAAACCCTGTATCCCAGCTCCGTCAGCCGCTTGGCGATCACCGCAGACGTGCGCATCTCCAGCCAGCCTGTCTCGGGATAGTGGTGAAAATCGCGCCTAAGCGCAGTCAGATCCGGCTGTATTTCCTCAATCTGTGCGAGCATATTGGTGATTCTTTCATTTGCATGATCGTTGTGCATTTGCGTATTCCCCCATATTCTGCATTCGGCATTGACACCTTTCTTCTGTGTACAATATAACATAATTGACGCGGGGCTTCAAGGGGCGTATACTGTGCAGGAAAGACTACGCTTGGAAAGGGAACATGATCCTATGCAGCAAAAGAATGTACTCGTCATCGGCTCTACCTGTGTGGATGTGATCATCCGGGTGGATCACCTGCCCCGCACGGAAGAAAACCTGCACCCGCAATCCCAGCGGTTTGCCATCGGCGGCTGTGCATACAATGTGGCCAATATTCTGGGCCGGGCCAAGGCGCCGCTGACATTTGTGACGCCCGTAGGCGGCCGCGGGGTGTTCGGCGGCTTCGTGCAAAAGCAGCTTGACGCGCTGGGCTTTACCTCCCCCGTATATCTGCCGGAAGGGGAAAACGGCTGCTGCTACTGTTTTGTGGAAAAGAGCGGCGAGCGGACATTCCTGTCCATCCATGGCGTGGAATACACGTTTGATCCCGCATGGATGGCGCCATATGACCAGTGCCACTACGATTATGGCTATGTCTGCGGCCTGGAAGTGGAAGAAAAGACCGGCGCGGCGCTGGTCGGCTACCTGGAGCACGCCCCCATTGAGACGATTCTGTATGCGCCGGGTCCCCGCGGCATGCGCGTGGCGCCGGAACTGACAGAGCGGCTGTTTGCGCTGCACCCCATGCTGCACCTGAACGCCGGCGAGGCTTGCTCGCTCGGCGGATGCGACAACCTCGACGACGCTCTGCGCGCCCTGTATGCGCGCACGGGCAACACGGTCATTGCCACCACCGGCGCAGACGGCGTGCGCTGCCTGGAAAACGGCCGCCTGTACACCGTTGCAGGCGTGCGCGCAGAGCATGTGGTGGACACCATTGGCGCGGGCGACGCGCACGCAGGCGCTACGCTGCTCGGCCTGAGCCGCGGCATGGCGCTTTGCGATGCGCTTTTGCTGGCCAATAACGTCTGTGCGCGCGTGGTGCAGACCAGCGGCGCAACGCTCAGCGACGCGGATTTCAGCGCGCTTCACCTGATCTGATCCTGCCTGCATTTTTCCATTCATTTCGGTTTCTCACCGTTCATATCGTACGCCATGCATACCTCCGCGCACTTTCGCCCACCCTAGGGCAAAACGTGAAGCGGAGGTATGTTCATGAGCAAGACCGATATCGTGAGCGTTCTGGGGCGCGAGGTGCTCGACTCGCGCGGCAACCCGACCGTGGAAGCCGAGGTGCGCCTGTCCTGCGGGGTCACCTGCACGGCCATTGCGCCAAGCGGCGCTTCGACCGGCCAATTTGAGGCGCTGGAACTGCGCGACGGGGATATGCAGCTCTACGGCGGCAAAGGCGTAACGCGCGCGTGCAAAAACGTCTCCACGACGATCAGCCAGGCGCTCTGCGGCATGGACGCAGCCGATCTGTCCGCCGTGGACGACGCCATGATCGCGCTGGATGGCACAGACAACAAATCCGTGCTCGGTGCAAATGCGACGCTCGCTGTATCCATGGCCTGTGCCAAGGCGGCGGCCAGCGCACAGGGCATCGCGCTATACCGCTTTCTGGGGGGCGCGCAGGGTGTGACACTGCCCATGCCGATGATGAACATCCTCAACGGCGGCGCGCACGCCTCCAACAGGCTCGACGTGCAGGAATTCATGATCATGCCCGTGGGCGCAACGTCGTTTGCCGGCGCGCTTCGCATGTGCACAGAGGTCTACCATGCGCTGGCGGCATTGCTCAAAAAGAAAGGGCTGTCCACCGGCGTAGGCGATGAGGGCGGCTTCGCGCCGGACATTGAGCAGGAAACACAGGCCATTGAGCTGATTCTGGAGGCAATCACCCGCGCCGGATACGCGCCAGGCAGCGACTTTGCCCTGGCCCTTGACGCCGCGGCGAGCGAATGGAAGCAGAAAAACGGCTACATGATGCCCAAGAGCCGCCGTTCCTTCACCGCGCATGAGCTGACCGAGCACTGGCGCGATCTGCTGCTCAAATACCCCATCCGCTCCATAGAAGACCCGCTCGGCGAGGAGGACTGGCCCGCCTGGCAGGCGCTCACCGTCGCGCTGGGCGGAAACTGCCAGCTCGTAGGCGACGACCTGTTCGTGACCAACACACAGCGCATAGCCAAGGGCGTCTCCATGCAGTGCGCCAACGCCGTGCTGCTCAAGCCCAACCAGATCGGCACGCTCAGCGAGACGATGCGCGCGCTTTCCCTGGCCAGAAGGCACGGCTACCGCACGATTGTGTCCCACAGATCGGGCGAGACGGAGGACACCACCATCGCCGATCTGGCCGTGGCGCTCAATGCCGGGCAGATCAAGACGGGCGCACCCTGCCGCAGCGAGCGCGTGTGCAAATACAACCGCCTGCTGCGCATTGAGGATGCACTGGGCCATGCGGCGGTATTCGGCGAGGCAAAGCCATGATCTACCTGCTGCTGAGCGCTGCCAGCGCGTTTTTCGGCCTGGCAGTAGGGCTTGGCCCCACCACGCTGCTGCGCCCGATGCTCGATGCGGTCTCGCCACTGTCGCCCGCATCCGTGGCCATGATCTGCACCATGGCCACGCTCTGTTCCGCGCTCATCAGCGCGTTTTTCGCCCTGGGGCGGCCGCTGGCACTCCAGCAGGACGAGCTGATCCTGCTGGCAGTCGGCGCAGCCATTGGCGGTGTGCTGGGTGACCTGGCTTCCGCGCGGTTCGTCGCGGTGCTCTCCCGTTCATCCGCCGTGCTGCTGCAAAATGCGCTGCTCTTTACGCTCATCGCCCTGCCCGCTGTCTACTTCAGCACGCTGGCCAGCACGCTGCGGCCGCTGGCTGCAACGCGGCTGCTTTCGCTTCCGGCAGCGCTGTTCATCGGTCTGCTTGGATCGTTCCTCGCCTTCGGCGCGGAACCGCTGACCCTGGCCGTGTACTTTCTGCTCTTTGACGCAGACAACGACGAATCCGCCAACGCAGCGCTGACCATAGCCCTGTTCGCCATGGCGGGCAAACTCATCACCATGCTCATTCGCCAGCGCATGGCGCTTCCCGATGCAGATGTGCTGCTCTTCATCCTGCCGGGCGCTCTGGTTGGCGCACTGCTGGCCATGCTCCCCGGGCTTTGGCATCCCTCGCAAAGGGGCGCGGACGCTCTGCTCCGCCTGAGCCTGTTCACATCGCTGCTCAACATCGCGGCGGCTTCCATGGGCTGATACGCCCAGAGCCGCCCGTTTTTTGTGAGCTGGTCCAGCCTGTGCCCGGCTTATATGGCGCTGCAAACCGTTGACATCCGGGCAGCCAGACGGTATACTGATGTCTGTTTCAACGCAGGAGGTACGCATGAAAACCGTTTTGGGCTGCATCCGCAAGGCGGATACCGACTTTGGCATGATCGAGCCGGACGATCGCATCGCCGTGGGCGTTTCCGGGGGCAAGGACAGCCTGCTGCTGCTCTATGCCCTTTCGCTGTACCGCAAGTTTTCCGGTAAAGACTTTTCGCTTCAGGCCGTCACCCTGAAACTGGGCCTGGAGCCTTTCGACGTGACGCCCATCCGCGCGCTGTGCGAGCAGATCGGCGTGCCCTACATGGTGCTGGATACCGAAATCGCGCACGTTATATTCGACGTGCGCAAGGAGAGCAACCCCTGTGCGCTGTGCGCCAAGATGCGCAGGGGCGCGCTTCACGACGCGGCTGTCTCTCTGGGG
>DVJV01000043.1 GCA_018716525.1 Candidatus Ventricola gallistercoris | reverse complement strand
AGCAGCACGCCCTTCGGAATGCGCGCACCCACGGCGGTGAAGCGGCGCGGATTCTTGAGGAACTCGACGAGCTCCTGCATCTCCTCTTTTTCCTCGACAGCGCCCGCGACATCGGTAAATGTGACGCGGTTTCCGCCGGGCTCAAACACGCGCGCAGGGCTGTGGCCGAAATTCATCATCTTCCCGCCACCGCCGCCGGTCTGCTGGCGCATCATCAGCAGGAAGACCGCCATCAGGCCGATGCTCACGATGATGTAGGGCAGCATATCAAGCAGCCACGGCGTCGCCTGCGGCGGCAGATAGATGAGCTTAAAGCCCAGGTCAAGTTCCGTTACTTCATCCAGGGGCACACCCAGCCTGCGCGCAGCGAGCTGGCGGCAGGTCTCCACGAATGTGTCGGACACCACGGCGCAAAAATCATACATCGAGGACGAAAGCGCACCATCCGGAATGGTGCTGGCATTCTGCCGGGCATAGGCTACGCCATCCTGGAGCGCAACCGCGTCGATGTGTCCTTCGTCGATATAGGTGAGCAGCGTGCCCGCGTCAATCTGCTCTCCCTGCTGGTCGTTAAAGGAGGAGGAAAACAGCTGCGCAACGATAAACACGCCCAGGATAATGAGCAGATAGATCGGAAAGCCTTTATATGACTTCTTCAATGGGGAACCTCCAATTGACGCGGCAAAGCCGCGGCGAAAGATGATGAACCGCGCCGCCCGTCAGGCGGCAAATGCGGTCACTTGCGATACACTTCGGGCTTGAGCACGCCGATATCCGGCAGGTTGCGGTAGCGCTCGTCGTAATCAAGCCCGTATCCGACGACAAACTCATCGGGGATGGTGAAGCCGAAATAATCCACATGCAGCGGCACGCGGCGGCGCTCGGGCTTATCCAGCAGCGTCGCAATGTGAAGCGACGCCGCACCGCGGCTGAGCAGGTTCTCCTTGAGGAAGGAGAGCGTCATGCCGGAATCGACAATATCCTCGATGATGAGCACATCCTTGCCGTTGACGGGTTTATCCAGATCCTTGAGAATGCGCACCACGCCCGAGGACTTGGTCGCGCTTCCATAGCTGGAAATGGCCATAAAGTCCATGGTCATGGGCAGATCAATCTCCCGGACCAGGTCCACAAAAAACATCACTGCGCCCTTGAGGATGCAGATGACGGTCAGATCCTTGCCTGCAAAATCGCTCGTGATCTGCTTGCCCATCTCCTGCACGCGACGGGCGATTTGTTCCTTTGTGAGCAGCAGATCATCCTTCAGATCCGCGTACGTCGCTCTCTTCTCTTCCACGGTATGCCCCCTCCTGTGATTGCGTCCGTAACCGGTGCGCAGCGCCTTCTTGCGCAGGCCATGCGCCCCCAAACTCTACCATCTTGTTTTCTTCTTCCTGCCGGGTATGGCACATCTGCGCCGGGCGGATACCCACCGCCCACAGAATGCCTTCCCGGCTTCGCACAACCGGAATGCTTGCGCGCATGGCGCGCTCGATTCCGGCATCTGCTATCAATTTTTTGAGCAAAACCGGCTGATGCCGCCCAAACGGGGTCATCGCGTCGCCCATGCGCCGGGTGCCCACCCATGCCCCTTTGAGCCGGAACCCGGAAATCACCTGACACCGCACGCCGTCCCCCATCTCGCCGGGCTTTGCATCCCGCACAAAAAAAGGTCCGAACGGCGTCTGCGTCACGCCCTGCTCACCAAGCGGCACATCCGGCACACCCGCTTCCTCGCGCGTCAGGCACAGATACCGCTTGCCGGTGCGCGCCACCGTCCCGCCGCTCAGGCTCACAGCGGTCTGGCCATCCCCAAGCATCCGCATGAGCACATCCACTTCGCGCGCTTCCGGTGTACCAAGCCCTGCCTCACGCATGGTCCGCACAAGAATGCGGCTGAGCAGCGCCTCATGCAGCCCGCAAAGCTGCCGCCTTTCCAGCGCCACGCCGTTGACAAGCGGAATAACCCGCAGGGCCAGCGCATCGATCTGCCGGCGGAAATAATCCTCATCGCGCTGCGCCGCACGGGCCAGCCGTGCCAGCGCACCCTCTGCGCCGGGGTATGCGCGCTCCAGCTCAGGCAGCACGCGAAGACGAATGCGGTTTCGGGCGTACTGCTCGCTTTGGTTGCTCTCGTCCTCCCGCCAGGGCAGTGCGTTTTCCATGAGCCAGGCGCGAAGGGATGCCCCCGTCTCGTTCAGCAGCGGGCGGATCAGATTGCCGCTGCGCGCACGCATGGCGCACAAGCCGCGCACATCGCTTCCCCGCGCCGCATGCAAAAGCACAGTCTCCGCCTGATCTCCGCGGTGATGCGCAAGCGCAATGCAGTCCGCGCCGATCTCACCGGCAGTCTGCTGTAAAAATGCATGGCGCAGCGTGCGTGCGGCGTCTTCCAGCCCGCACCCATATGCGCGCGCATAGGCAGGCGCATCGACATGTGTGCCATAAAAGGGCACGCCCATCTGCTCACACATCCGGCGCACAAACGCCATGTCCTGCAGCGATGCCCCGCCCCTGATGCCGTGCTCCACGTGTGCACAGGAGACAGAAAGCGGATACGTTTCGCGCACAGCACAGAAAAAACAAAGCAGCGCTATGGAATCCGCGCCGCCGCTCACCGCCACGAGCACATGCCCACCGCGCGGCAGGGCGCAATCCCTTGAAAGGCGCAGGCAAAACTCATCCGCTGTCATGATCGTCTACTCCCGTCTACACAGACTCTATTGTACCCTCTCATGCGCAAAATGGCAAGTGTTGCGCGCAAAAAAAGCGATGGAAGTCTTTGCGCCGCCTTCCATCGCCACAAAGCGCGGCGACACCCGCGTTGCTTTACAAGGATGAACCCTTATCGCCCGCCGAAGACATGCAAAACAGGGACGGAGAATACCCATTCTCCGTCCCCCAGGCTGTCAAAAAACCTCTTTGGGTGGTTTGGAGGGCCGTAGCCCTCCAAATGCAATCCGAATCCGGCGACATGTGCGGCGGATTCGGAAGCCTTGCGCAGCAAGGTTTCCTTGCACTGTTTCCCGCCCGGGAGGCTCATAGAGCCGAGAGGGAAACAATGCAAATACTCGGAA
>DVJV01000042.1 GCA_018716525.1 Candidatus Ventricola gallistercoris | reverse complement strand
CTGTTTTTTGCCTTTTTAGACGGTTTTATGTAGAAAATAGACAATAAAAAGTCTGAAAACCGTGGTTTTCAGACAAATTGTGGTGGAGCATAGGAGATTCGAACTCCTGACCCCAACACTGCCAGTGTTGTGCGCTACCAACTGCGCTAATGCCCCGTCAACGTCACATATTATACCTCTACCAGCGTATTTTGTCAACTCTTTTTTCGACTTTTTTTGAAAGAATTTGAAAATCCATCGCACAGGCCTTTTGTCAGCGTCCCGCGGCATCTGCCGAGGTAAGTGCGGGCGCTTCCGGGAGAGCCATGTCCTTTGTACACTGCTCTCAAAATCAAAAAACCTCCGGCAAAAGCCGGAGGACAGAAGTCACGCTCAGTTCTCAGAAGCGGTCTCCGCTTCCATATTGATGACCTGCTTGCCATCATAGTAACCGCAGTGCTTGCAGATACGATGGGCGAGCTTCATCTGCTGGCAGCGCGGGCACTTGACAATGCCGGGCACAGACAGCTTCCAGTTCGCACGACGCATACGGCCGCGGGACTTGGAAATTTTCCCCTTCGGTACAGCCATTGTTTACACCTCCTCATCCTCGTTGAGCAAAGATGCCAATGCCGAAAAAGGATTTCTGGCAGGCAGATCCTTCTGGCATGAACACTCATTGACATTCAGGTTTGCACCACAACGCGCGCACAGTCCACGGCAATCCTCCTTGCAGAGGATGCGCGAGGGCAATTCGAGCAGCAGCGCGGTTCTCACCGCGTCATCCAGCTCGAGCACGTGGCCCGTATACGTGTACTGATCCTCCTCCACCGGCGTGCCATCGCCTTTGTCGCGCACAAACGCTTCCTCCACTTGCGCACAGACAGCCGTCTGTGCCGGCTCAAGGCACCGGGCGCAGGGGGACTGGATCAGCGCGCGGGCCGTTCCGCGCACAATGACGGTCTCATCGGCGAGCATGTATGTGCCGGAAAAGGACACCGGGCGGATATAGGCGATCGTGTCGCCATTCCACCGATCCTCTCCCCAGGAATCCACCAGATCAAAGGCGATATCCACGCCTTTTTTCTGAATTCCCTTTGTGATATCCAGCTTCATTGTTTCACCTCAAAGTTGACCGTTCCATATTATACGCAGTTTCAAGGTGCTTGTCAAGCAGAATGTGATTTTCGGCTGTTTTTCCAGAAAATGTCGCCCTTCTTTGCTCTCCGGGGCTGTTTTTTCCTTTTTTCGATGTCAAAGGGCACCGCTTTACAGCTTGGAAACGATCTCCAGCGTATCGCGCGCGATGGGCAGCTCCTCGTTGGTGGGGATGCGCAGCACCTTGATCGTAGAATCATCCGTGCTGATGATGCCGCAAGCGCCGCGCTTGTTCTTCTCGGGGTCCATCTTCACGCCCATGAAAGCCAGGCCGTTGATGACATCCGCGCAGGCATCGCAGTCATTTTCGCCGATGCCCGCCGTAAAGACGATCGCATCTGCGCCGCCCACGGCGATGTTATACGCACCGATGTACTTCTGCACGCGGTAGACCCACACATCCAGCGCAGCCTTGGCCTGCTCGTCGCCCTTGGCAGCAGCCGCCTTCACATCGCGCATGTCGCTGGAGCAGGACAGGCCCGCGAAGCCGGACTTCTTGTTGAGGCAGTTGAGCATCTGGTGAATGTCCATGCCCGTGTTATCCATGATGTACTCGAGCACGGCGGGATCAACGTCGCCCGAACGGCTGCCCATGAGCACGCCCTCAAGCGGCGTCAGGCCCATGCTGGTATCCACAACCTTGCCGCCGACGATGGCGCTCAGCGAAGAGCCGTTGCCCAGGTGGCAGATGATGAACTTGCAATCCTCCGGCTTCTTGCCCAGGTACTTGGGCGTCTCGCCCGCGATGAAGCGGTGGCTGGTGCCATGGAAGCCATAACGGCGCACCTTAAGGGTCTTGTAGTACTCATACGGCACGCCGTAGAGGTAAGCCTTGGGGGGCATCGTCTGGTGGAGAGCGGTGTCGAACACGGCGACGTTGGGCTTGGTGGGCATGACCTTCTGGCAGGCCTTGATGCCCGCGATGTTCGCCGGCTGATGCAGCGGGCCCAGCGGCACGAGCTCTTCGATGCCCTTGAGGGTCTCCTCCGTCACAAGCGCAGACTCCTTGAACGTCTCGCCGCCATGGAGCACGCGGTGGCCGCAAGCGCCGATCTCATCCAGCGACTCGATCGCGCCGTTCTCCTTGTCGATGAGCGCCGAGAGGACGGCAGAAATGGCCTCGGTATGGTCGGCCATATCGCGGGTGAACTCGATGACCTTGTCGGTGCCGAGCACGTTCTGCTTGAAGTGCGTGCCCTCGATGCCAATGCGCTCGACAAGACCCTTGGCCTTGACGGACTCGTCGTCCATGTCGATGAGCTGGTACTTCAGGGAGGAGGAGCCTGCGTTGATGACAAGAATCTTCATGAAACATAACCTCCGCTCATAATCTTCTGGAATAAAGGCGCGCAGCGGGCGAAAAAGCCCGATGCGCGCATGAACCGGGAAGCGGCGCACCTGCGCGCCGCTTCCTAAAAGACAACCTTACGCCTGCGCCTTGACCGCAGCGATGGCGACGACATCGACGATGTCCTCCACGGAGCAGCCGCGGGACAGATCGTTGACCGGCTTGGCCAGGCCCTGAATGATCGGGCCGACGGCCTTGGCGCCGCCCAGGCGCTGCACCAGCTTGTAGCCGATGTTGCCAGCCTGCAGGTCGGGGAAGATCATCACGTTGGCCTTGCCGGCGACGGGGCTGCCCGGGCACTTGAGGCTGCCCACGGAGGCGACCAGGGCGGCATCCGCCTGCATTTCACCATCGACATTGAGCTCCGGCGCCTGCTCGTGCACGAGCTTGACGGCGTTGGCGACCTTGTCCACGTTGTCATGCTTAGCAGAGCCCTTGGTGGAGAAGGAGAGCATCGCCACGCGCGGCTCCATGCCCAGCAGCGCCTTGCCGGTCTGAGCGGAAGCAACGGCGATGTCCGCCAGCTGCTCGCTGGTCGGATCGATGTTGACCGCGCAGTCGCCAAACACGAGCACGCCGTCATCGCCGTAGGACTTGTCCTGCACCTCCATCAGGAAGCAGGAGGAAACCGTCTTGATACCGGGCGCACCCTTGATGATCTGCAGCGCCGGACGCAGCACATCGCCGGTGGTGTTGATCGCGCCGGCGACCATCGCATCGGCATCGCCCATCTTGAGCATCATGGTGCCGTAGAACAGCGTGTTCTTCAGGCACAGATCGGTCGCCTTTTCCAGGGTCATTCCCTTCTTTTCGCGGATCTGGAAGAGCGTCTGCGCATACGCAGGCACCTTGTCGCTCGTCGCCGGATCGGCGATCTGCACGCCGGTCAGGTCAACGCCCAGCTCGGCAGCCTTCGCCTCAATCTCAGCCTTGGGGCCAACGAGCGTGATCTTGGCCAGGCCCAGCTTCACGATTTTTTCCGCTGCCTGCACGGTACGCGGTTCGGTGCCTTCCGCCAGCACGACATGCTTGACGTTTGCAGCCGCTTTTGCTCTGATTTTGTCAATGACAGACATTTGTAAATCCTCCTTGACGTGTTATAATAGGCTTATCAAATAACAAGCCATGGGTATACAGGACAACACAGGATAATTATAGCGCATTTTATCGCGTTTGAAAAGGACGCGAGCGCATTTTATCAAAATATGACCTGAATTTTTCCGCTTTGAACCGTTTGCTAAAGGAGGCTCCCTCATGCGCGTATGCGCAGTCATCTGCGAATACAACCCCTTCCACAACGGGCACGCCTATCACCTTGCGCAGGCGCGCCAGGCGTCCGGGGCTGACTATGTGCTCTGCCTGATGAGCGGCGCCCTGACCCAGCGCGGCACATTTGCCCGGCACGACAAGTGGACGCGCGCACGCATGGCGCTGCTCAGCGGCGCCGATGTGGTGCTTGAGCTTCCCACGCGCTTTTCCTGTGCGCCCGCGCAGGAGTTCGCCGGGAGCGGCATCGCGCTGCTCGACGCGCTGGGCGTGGTCACGCACCTGTCCTTCGGCTGCGAGCCGTCGGCGCTGCCCTATCTTTCGCAGGCCGCCGCGCTGCTTTCCGCCGAGCCGCCCGCCCTGCGCGTGGCCCTGCGCGAAAGGCTTGCCAGCGGAATGGCCTTTCCCCGCGCGCTTGCCGAAGCCCTCCAGCATGTGTCCGGGGTTGACGGTCTTGCGCAGCTCATCGCCCAGCCCAACGCCGCGCTGGCGCTTGAATACCTGCGCGCGCTGCCTGCGGCCATCCTGCCCGTTCCCGTCGCACGCGAGGGATGCGGCTATCACGACGATGCGCTCGGTGCGCTCTCCAGCGCCACAGCGGTACGCGCCGCGCTGCAGCGCGGCGACCTGACCGGCGTGCGAGACGCCGTGCCCTGCCCGGATCTGCTCGAACAAGCCGAGTGCAGCGGCCGCATTCACGAGGAAGAAGCGCTCACGCAAGCGCTCCTCTACCGGCTGCGCACGATGCAAGCCGCGCAGCTCGCCTCCATCAACGGCATGGACGAGGGGCTTGAGCACCGCTTCATGCGCGCCGCACAAACCTGCCAGACGCGCCAGGCGCTGATCGCCGCCATCAAGAGCAAGCGCTACACGCACGCGCGTCTCTCCCGTCTGTGTGCCTATGTGCTGCTGGACATGACGCGCACATGGGCCAGGGAAAATGCCTCCCCCGGCTATGCGCGGGTGCTGGGCTTCCGGCGGACGGCCACGCCGTTGCTTTCCGCCATTCAGGTAGCAAGCCGCATCCCTCTGGTCGTCAAGACCGCCGATTTCGACCGGACACAGCCGCTCTTTGCGCTCGATGTGCGCGCACAGGATCTATGGGCGCTGGGGTGCCATTCCCCGCTGATGCGCGCATCTGGGCAGGATTTCACCACCAGCCCGGTGATCGTCTGACTGCCGCCCGCCGCGCTCTGTGCTACTGCATATTCTTGCGCCCAAACGGAATAAAGAGTAAAGGGGCAAAAGAAGCAACCACGGCAGAAAAAGCCACCTGCCCGGTGCACTGCATCAGAGAAGAGGCCAGAAAGGCCGGCCAGTTTTGAAGCATGGCGGCAACTACGCTCACCGGAGCCATTATCCCCGGCGCAAACAGCTGCAAGAACACGACGATCAGGTAGAGCCCCGACGCAATGCTGCTGGAAACCGCAATTTCCGCCCGCGTCATGTGGCGGAAGGCCCGCAGCCCCCCCGAGAAGCAGCACGAGCACAAACAGCGCTCCCTGCAAAATGGCCGAACGAACCGGATCGACAGCGATCTGCGTCGTCTCTTTAGCAGGCGTCACAACGAGAAAGAATCGCCCCAGATGCACCGTCGCCTGAAAGCTTAGCCACCCGGCCACCGCACAATATACGGGAACCCGATAAAGCGTATGGGCACGCACATGCATGATTGTTTCCTCCCTCCAGCCCATTCTGCTTTCAATATAACACACCGGAAAGAAAAAGGCCGCCACCATTTATGCAGAGTGCTTCTATCGGCAAATGGCCCGGAAAATCTCCAGGCAATAGCCGCCTTTTAGGCCGATCGGCGGTCAGATTCCTTCCCCCCGAAGGGCTGTTTCACCCCTTCTGCCGCAAGCGTCCCCCTACGCCCGCTTCCCGCCCGATACCTGAAAGGGCGGGAGCAAGGCGGCCAAACCTTTCAAAAAGACTGTAGCTGACTTTTTCAACGCGCCAGAAAAATCTCTTGTTTTCTTTCTCATAGTACCGGATCAAGGAGGCCTGACCATGCGCATCCTCACACTGCCCGCATCCTTCCTGCTCGCCTTTCTGCTCTACCTGCCCTTTCCCTCCGTTGTGACGCTGCGTGGCCGGGCGCTCTGTGCGCTCCATGCGCGCATCGTGCGCCTGTTCACCGGCAAAAAAGGCCGCGCCGATGAAAAGGCCGCGCTCGCATTCTTTCTGCTGGCGCTTTCCGGTTGTGCCGCTCTGATCGGCGCGATCCATCCGCTGTGCGCCGCTGTGATCTGCGCGCCCGTGTTTTCCGCGCCGGCTTGCCTTTCCCTGAGCGCCTCCGTCAAGCGCACGCTTGATTCGGGCGCTTTCGCCGACAACTTTTCCGACTACGAAGCCCAGGTGCGCGAAACCTGTGCGGATTTTGCGCCCGCCTTTGTAACCGGAGCCTGTGCGCCCATGGTGCTGCTGGCCATCGGTACGCCGCTCTATCTGGGCAGCGCGCTGGCATGGGCCTATGCCGGCCTGTGCGCCTGTGCGGCGTGCTGCCCCGCCGCCCGCCGCATCTCAGAGGCGATATCTCGCGCGGCAGAATCCCTCTTCGTGGTGCTGCTCGTACTCTGCTGCGGCGCCGTGGGGCGCAATCCCCTGCGCACGGACGGAAAGGGGGCAAGGAGCCGTCTGCTGAGCATTCTGGGCATCGCCGACGGCGAGGCACGCACCCACGCGCCCGTATCCGGCGACATCGTGCAAGCCGCGTTCCTCTGCTGCTTTTGCATGGTGTTGTTGGCCGTTTTGCTCTCGCTGGTGCTCCTGCCGCTGGTCTAAATGAGCTGACCTGCACACGCATACACAGCATACCGGACAGGCTTCAATTTGTGTTTCCATTACAAAAACGAACCAGGGCCAGAAAAAACTTTCTGGCCCTGATGATTTATGTCCGGCGCACCGCGCGCTTCAAAATGCACCTGATGCCCTGCTCGATAACGCAAAGCCCCTGTGCCGCAAGCGGCATCATGTACATGGCATAGGGGAATATGTACTGCGACTTCGCCTCAAACAGCTGGTGAAACAGCACGCCGCCAATGAGCGTCACCGGCAGCACAACGGCCGCCGCATCCCCTCTGCGGCGCAGGGCACAAAGCAGCCCGATGCACGCAAGCACATACATCGCCTGCTGGAATACATCCATATACGCGTTAACCGCGCGATTGATCGCGCTGTCCCGGTAAAACAGGACGGCCAGTCCGTTAAAGTGCCCCGACCAGAAGCACCGCTCGCCATAGATCATCGTGCTGTACGTGGGCTCCAGCCACTGGCTCAGATACTTGTCGCGCATAAACGCAGCCGTGCCTGCCGGATCGGCCAGCAGCTCCGGAATCCGGCGCGCCAGATCCGCATACACCTGCGCTTTCTGCTCCTGCGGCGTCAGGTAGAGGTCAAAGTACACGCCCACATAGCCATTGTACCACCCGGGCTGGCTGGCCGGGGTATCCAGCCCCATCATCAGCCACGTCATCCTGTCCACATTGCGCACCAGTTCAATGCCGCTGCGCAGCTCATACTGCCAGATGACCAGCTCGCACAGCGCCACCCCCAGCGCAATGCCCAGCACCGCGCAAAGCAGCGCGCGCCAGTCCCGGCTGCTGAGCCATTAAAGCATGGCGCAGATGGTCAGCGCCACCGCAGGGATCAGCGCATTGGGCTT
>DVJV01000041.1 GCA_018716525.1 Candidatus Ventricola gallistercoris | reverse complement strand
CGGGCGGGAAACAGCGCAAGGAAACCTTGCAAGGCAAGGCTTCCGCATCCGCCGCACATGTCGCCGGATGCGGATTGCATTTGGAGGGCTTCGGCCCTCCAAACCTCCCGGAAGGGTTTTTTGACAGTCTGCCCGCCCGGAGGATTTTCCTCCAGGCGGGCTTTCTCATTGGATGATGTGAAAGAATCGTCCCCCGGCTATCCTGCGCCGGAAAGCGCCGAACGCTTGATGCCAGCGTACCGGTGCGTCAGTCGGTGGCTTCTTCTTCCTCAGGGAAAAGGAGCGAGGTGGCCAGATCGATCAGTTCCTGGGCGTCCTCCCGCGCGATGAGCATGCACGTCTCATCGCCTGTGCTGATCAGGCAGGAGTCTGCGTCAAAGTCGTACACCGTCAGCGATACGGTGGAGATGGGCTCCTGCGGCCGGTGGAATGTAAAGGCGATCAGCGGGCAATCGGTGTCGGGCGTGCCCGTCTCCCCCGTCGCAGTGAGCGCGTGCAGCGCGTCGAGCAGGCTTTCTCCGGTTGCAGTGTCGAGCGCTTCGCCATTCGCATTGGTGAAGAGGTGGGTGACCGCCTGCTCGGTATCGGAAGCGGTTTCTTCGCTCTGCGTATCGGAGACAGAAGCGTCGCTCTCTTCGCTCTGCGCATCGGTTACAGAAGCGGTTTCATTGTTGCTTTCGGCGGTCTGGCCATCGTCCTGAGCCGGTTTATCCGGCGTGGCTTCCGTTGCGGCCGTCACGGTGACGGACATCTGCTCGCCGCCCAGCGCAATGTCAATCTGGCTCACGGTATCAAAGTCGATCGGGCACACCGCATCCGGGCGCAGCGTGGCGTATGTCACGTGGCGCAGCGCGTCTGCGGCGGATGTGGAAATCAGGTAGACCATGTCAGAGCCATCAAGCGCCGCATAAGCGCCTCCGTCCGCATCGCGGCCGATGCGCAGGGTGAACGTCTGCGTTGCGCCGTCTTCGCCGTACCAGACGAGCGAGACCACCGTGGGCGAATCGGTCAGGCCATAGACCTCAAGATCGGCGCTGTCTGCGTGCGCATTCACGCAAGAGAGCCAGGAGAGGCTGGTCACGTTGTCAAGGAGCGACTGTGCGGCATCCGTGTCCGCCGCGCGGGTTGTGCCGCCCTTTTCTAGGAACCAGATGGCGTCGGCGTTGCTGGTCAGCGTGTCCGCATCTTCGATGCGCTTGAGCGTGAAGGCGTAGTCATCCCCGCGCGTCGCGCTCAGCGAGAGCACGTTTTCAAACTCGGGGATCGCTTCCATGGCGATCACCTCGTAGGGGTCGCAGGAGAAGGCGTCGCCAAGCGCGGTGGAGACCGGGTAGACCGAAGACGCATCGCCGTTTAGCAGCAGATAGGTTTCGGAGGTCAGGGTGTTCTGGTTGCCGAATGCGAATGTCTGCGTGCTGCCGTCGGAGAGCGTCACGCTGACGGTCTTCTGCGGCTCTTCCAGGCCGTACTCGCTGAGCGCTTCCGGTTCGTCGATGCGCCGGCTGGCGGTCACATCCTCCAGGTTGGAAAGCAGCATGGCGACCTTGTCCGCGTCAATGGGGAAGTCAAGATCCTGTGCGTTCATCCATTCGCCGTTCGTGCTGGTCAGCGCGAGCGTCTGTGTGCCGCTCTCTACCGACAGGTGGGTGACATCCTGCGCGTCGATGGCCGCAACGGCAACCGATTCTTCTTCGGTTTCGGCGGTGATGGTGTCTTCGTCGGACGGGGTAACGGTGATCTGCCCGGCGATGAGCGTCATCACGCACAGCACGGCCAGCACGCCCAACATCGCAAGCAGTTTCTTTTTTCGTTTCATGTTTGTTCATGCCTCCTGGTGGGAATCCATGGGAATGGCAGCCCTTCCCGCGTGGAAGAAGGGCAGCAGGGGATTTGGCGTGCGCTTACCGCTTGCGCCGGATGATGGTGATGGATGCCCCGGCAATCAGGAAGCTGAGCGGCAGCACGATGACCAGCAGCGCGCTGAGCGTGGACGCCCAGGACGAGGGCACTGCCAGGAATTCGGCATCCAGGCTCTTGGCGCGGATGGAGATGGCGCTCTCCCTTGCGCAGAGCCAGTCAAGGGCGTTGAGGAACAGATCGTCGTTCGCACCGGCGACGAGCATGCTGGTCGTCTCGTCAAACATCTGCGAGGAGGTGAATACGACAAGCTGTGTCTCTCCGTCTGCAACCGTCTCGGAAACCGCTGCGCCCAGCACAAACGGGCCGTCGATGTCGCCCTCCTCCTTTTCATAGGTGGTCAGGCTGTAGCCATCGATCTTGGCATAGGCGCTCGAGGAGGTCTCCAGCAGCGGCGTGATGCTCAGTCCATCGCGCACATCTTCGTTGATGGTCAGGCCCTGGGCGACGGGCGCGAGCACGTAATATCCGCCGTCGATCAGCGGATCGGTGATCGTGTGGGATTCGATATTGGGCAGCAGGTAATAGTTGGAGCCGCGCATATGGTGGTTGGCGTCGCCCTCCAGCACGATGCCCTCGGCGGTGGTCAGGCCGTATTCGGTGAGCACCGCATCGAGATTGGGCGTATCCTCCTCGATGTAGTCAAGCACCATGAGCATCTTTCCGCCGCCTTGCAGATAGGCGATGAGCATGTCGCGCTCGTCGCTGGAAATGTCGCTCTGCGGCGCATAGATCACCACCAGATCCGCATCCTCCGGCACGGCGTCAACCGTCAGCAGCGACAGCGACTCTACGAGCATGTTTTCAGCTTCCGCCAGCGATTGCAGGTTGCTGGGCAGCGTGCTCTCGCCGTGGCCGCTGAGGGTGTAGAGCGTGGGCAGGTCATCGTTGGTCACATAGTCGATGGCCGCGGTCAGCTCGCCTTCGCCGTTGAACTCGGAGGAGACGCTGCCGGTCATGTAGTAGGAGCTGTAGTCGGTGACGTAGATGTCGGTGTAGCTGATGTACTGGCTGCGCTCACCGCTGACCACGATCAGGCTGTTGTTGTAGAGGGGCTCCGAGGTGTACTGCGAGGCAAAGTTGGGGTAGACCACCGGGTCTTTTTTGCTGATGGTGATGTGCGAAGAGAGCCCGGCGTAGCGGTCGAGCAACTCGCTGATGGTGGAATCCTCAGAGCCGCTTTGCACGATCCAGTAGAGGGTGACGTCTTTATCGAGCGCGCTGACAAGCTGCTCGGTCTGGGCGCTGAGCGTAAACAGGCCGCTTGCCGTGGTGTCGATGTGCGTGACGGAGGAAGGCAAGGCGCCCGCAAAGAGGTTGACGGCTATCGCGATGGCGATGACGATCAGTGCAGCAACGGCGCTGTAGCCGCCTGCGCGGAATGTGCGCGTATTGAAGGAATCGCGCACCGCGCGCAGAAGGAGTTTTTTGTCGGGCTTGGTTTTGGCCCGGTTCAGGCGGTTTTTCATCCGTTCCACCTCCGCTTCTCCATGGACTGTACCGCCAGAAACAGCGATACGCCGATGACCGACAGATCATAAAGCACGGCGCTGAGGTCGAACACGCCGCCCACGAACGTATAGAAGCGTTCAAATACGGACAAACCGTTCATGATCCGGCCAAAGAGACCCTCAAAGCTGGAGGGGGAGAGCACGTCAAAGAGCAGCAGCAGCGCCTCACCCACGACAAGCGTGATGATGGCGGCAGGGGTGCTGCGGGTCAGCAGACGGATGCCGAGCGCGAGCAGCAGCACGGCGACCATCAGCGCGCTGAGGGAAGCGCTTGACGAGTCGGACACAAACGAGGACAGGTCGCCCATGAAATACAGCAGCAGCATGACCACAAAGCAAAGGCCTGCCGCGACCGCCTGGTTCTCGGTCAGCGAGGAAATCAAAAGCCCGATGGCCGACAGCGTGCACGAGAGCAGGAAGAAGGCCAGCAGCGTGCCATAGGCGGTTAGCAGCGACACCTCGCCGAATGCAGAGAGCATCAGCGGGTAAAAGGCCATGATCACGCAGGGGATGGCCACCACGGTGATCATGGCGAGGTACTTGCCCAGCACCACGCGCGTCATGCCGATGGGCAGCGCGTAAAGGAGCTGGTCGGTCTTCTGGCGGCGTTCTTCCGCGATCACGCGCATGGTCAGAATCGGAATGGCGATCAGGAAGATGACGCTCATGCTCTCGAGCACATACTCAAAGTTGGGGTAAGCGCTGTTGAGGTTGTAGGCCATGGTGTAGATGCCTGAAAACAGCAGAATGAAGGCAATGAACACGTATGCCGTCATGCTTGTGAAATAGGCGCGCAGCTCACGCCTGAAGATTGCGTTCATGCCACGGGCCTCCCTTCGGCATTTTCTTGTGTGGTGGAATCGGCGCCGCCGGTCAGCTCCAGGAACACGTCTTCCAGGCTGGCCTTTTGCATGCCCATGCGCAAAATGGGCAGGTTTTCCCGCGCGCAGGCGGCAAACACGGCTTCGCTCAGGTCGGCAGGCGGCGTGGTTTCCAGCGTCACGCCCTGCGCGCCATCCACTTCACCGCTGTGGAAGGAGAGGCTGCCCACACCCGGAATCTGGCCCAGCACCCGGCGGATGTCATCCTGGCTGCCGCGCAGCGTCAGCTCCAGCGACATGCTGCCCGCAAAGAGCTTCTCCAGGTGGTCCGGCGTGTCGCTGGCCACCAGCTTGCCCTTGGAGATGATCATGATCTGGTCACATACGGCGCGCACCTCCGAGAGGATGTGGCTGCTGAGGATGACGGTGTGGCTCTTGCCCAGCGTCTTGATCAGGTCGCGGATCTCGATGATCTGGATCGGGTCCAGGCCGACTGTCGGTTCATCGAGGATGACCACACTCGGGTTGCCCAACAGCGCCTGGGCGATGCCCACGCGCTGGCGGTAGCCCTTGGAGAGGTTTTTGATCAGCCGGTGCTGCACATCCGTCGTCTGGGTGACGGCGAGTGCGTTTTCAATCTGGCTGCTGAACGACTCGCCGCGCACGCCCTTGGCGCGGGCGACGAAGGAGAGATACTCCCGCGGCGTCATGTCCGGATAGACGGGCGGCTGTTCGGGCAGGTAGCCGATGTGCGACTTGGCCTCGTTGGGCTCTTCAAAGATATCGTGCCCCTCGATGCGCACGGTCCCCTCCGTGGCGGAGAGGCAGCCTGTCATGATGTTCATGGTTGTAGATTTTCCGGCGCCATTGGGCCCCAGAAAGCCATAGATGCTCCCGGGCTCAACCGTCAGCGTCAGATCGGATACGGCGGTGTGGCTTCCGTAGCGTTTGGTGACGTGGTCGATCTCAATCAAATTCATTCCTCCCGAGTCAGACGCCGCCGGAAGGACGGCGTGTTTTTTCAAAGATCAGTGCATATGATATCGGCCGCCCTTAAATGAAACTGAAGAAATGAAGGAAATGCACGGGTTTCTCAAATTCATCACACATTGTTTGCAAACCGTTCAAATGTGTTTCACAGCTGGGGCAAAGTGGTGAACTAGACTGAAGCTGTACAGGGCGGATGGAGGGCGGAAACCGCGAAACGGATGGCCGAGGAGGAATTCTATGCGTTTTTTGATTGCTGGACAGCAGCGGTCCTCGCTGCTTGAAATGGAGCGTGCGCTTTCGCGCGTCCGCTGCGGGGTGGAACTGGCTACAGATGGCGCCATTGCGCTGGACCGGTGCATGGAGGATGTTTTTGACTGCCTGGTGCTGGATGCTGCCACGCTCTGGGCGGATGCGGTGCAGGCGGTCAGCGGGATTCGGGATGCGGGCGTGCAGACGCCCGTCTTTCTGATTGTGGAAAAAGGCGGAAGACGGCTTGGCATTGCGGCGCTCAACGCAGGGGCGGATGATTTTTTGATGCATCCCTTTGCGCTGGATGAGTTTGTCGCCCGTGCGCGCGCGCTGGCGCGGCGAAACGGAAGCCTGTCCATGTGCGTGCTGTCCTGCGGCGATCTGTCGCTGTGTGACAGGACGTTTGAAATGCGCACCCCACAGGGCGTGGTGCACCTGGGCAACCGGGAATATCAGATGATGGAGCTGCTCATGCGCGGCCATGGCCGGCCCATTTCTGCGGAGGAGATGGCCTGCCGCGTATGGGGGATGGACAGAGGCGTGTCGCAGGATGTGGTGTGGGTGCACATTTCATCGCTTCGCCGCAAGCTGCGCCAGATCAGGGCCAGTGCGCACATCGGCACCTACTGGGGGCAGGGATATGTCCTTGAGGAATGAACGCGGATGTGATATGATACTGCAATAAGCGCGGGAAACCGCATGAAAGGAAGCGGAAGCGGATGAATCCATCCACGGTGCTGTTGCTGGGGGACATCACGGGGAAGGGCTGTGTCGGCTTGCGGATGCTGACGGCGCAGCTGGAGCGCCTGGGGCATGAGGTGCTGGCGCTGCCCACGGCGCTGATTTCCAATATATTTCGTCTGGGAAGCCATGAATCGCTGGAGACGACGGACTATCTGATCAGGACGCTTGACACCTGGGCGAAGCTGGGCATCGGGTACAGCGTGATGTATGTGGGGTATGTCACGGGAAGCGCCCAGGCCTGGGCGCTGTGCGGCGCGATGGATGAGGCCCGCTCGCGCGGTGTGCAGGTGATCGTCGATCCGATCCTGGGGGACGAAGGGCAAATGTACCGGTCTGTGACGCCGGATCAGGCGGATGCCATGCGGCTGCTGTGCGGCCATGCGGACATCCTCACGCCGAACATGACGGAGGCCTGCCTGCTGACAGGGACGCCGTGGCAGGCGTCTTTTTCATGTGAGGCGCTGGGAAATATGGCGCGCAGCCTCGGCGAAGGCCGAAGAAGCGTGCTGATCACGGGCGCTGCCATTGAATCGGGCGGGCGCGCCTGCGTGGGGCTCGATGCGCAATCAGGCGGGCAGATCTGCCTGCCCTATGAGCCGGTGGCGGGCAGCCACTACGGGACGGGCGACCGGTTTACGGCCCTGCTGATCGACGGATTGCTTCGCGGGCGCGATCTGGCGCAGGCGGCGGATGCGGCGCAGCAAGGGGTGCGCGCGTGGATTTTGGCCGGAGCGCATGAAAAACGGTGAAACGGGGAAAATACCCCTAAAATCCTATTGACGAAGTATGATATGAGTGGTATACTGTCACAGGATTCACAAAGGGAAGGAGGCCAGGCGGATGATGATCTCGACCAAGGGGCGGTATGCCCTGCGCATCATGGTCGATGTGGCGCAGCATGAGGGCAGTACGCCCGTGAGCGTGCGCGAAATCGCAAAGCGGCAGGAGATATCCGGCAAGTATATGGAGCAGATCATCAGCGTGCTGACCCGCAATTCGCTTTTGCGCAGCGTGCGCGGCGCACAAGGCGGCTACCATCTGGCACGTGCGCCCGGCGAAATTACGGTGGGCATGATCCTGCGGGCAACCGAGGGGGATCTGGCGCCGGCGGAGTGCGTGGCAGTGGGCGCGCAGTCTTGCCAGCGCAGCGGCGTGTGTCCATCGCATGCCGTGTTCAAGAAGGTGTACAGCGCCATCAACGACGTGATCGATGGTGTGACGCTGTCCGACCTGATGCCGGAAGCAGAGGCGGCGCCGCCTGAGCGGATGCGTCCCTGTCATTGATACAGAACTTGCACTGTGTGCATCACAAGAGGGAAGAGAGGCAGTTTTCAGTGATCTACATGGATAATGCCGCGACCACGCGGCTGAGCGAGCAGGCATTTGAAGCGATGCGCCCCTACATGATGGAGCAGTACGCGAATGCCGCGGGCACATATAGCTTTGCGCACCGCAGCGAAGAGGCGATGGAAAAGGCGCGTGCGCAGGTGGCCGCTGTCATCGGCGCGAAGCCTTCGGAGATCTATTTCACCAGCGGCGGCACCGAGAGCGACAACTGGGTGGTCAAAGGGGTTGCGCTGGCCAACGAGGGCAAGGGCCGCCACATCATCATTTCCGCCATTGAGCACCATGCCATGCTGCACAGCGCGCAGGCGCTCGAAAAGCGCGGCTGGGAAGTGACACTGCTGCCCGTCGATGCCGACGGCCTGGTGTCTCCTGCTGCGGTGGAGGCAGCCATCCGCAAGGATACGGTGCTGGTTTCCGTTATGGCGGCGAACAATGAGATCGGCACCATCGAGCCGATTGAGGAGATTGGCGAGATTGCGCACCGTCACGGCGTGCTCTTCCATACGGATGCCGTGCAGGCGTTCGGCCACATTCCGCTGGATGTCGAGAAGATGCATATCGATCTGCTTTCCGCCAGCGCGCACAAGTTCCACGGCCCCAAGGGCGTGGGCATCCTCTATGTGCGCAAGGGCGTCAAGCTGGCCAACTTCATGGATGGCGGCGCGCAGGAAAAGAAGCGCCGCGCCGGCACCAGCAATGTGCCGGGCATCGTGGGCATGGGCGCTGCGGCCGAGCAGGCCCTGGCCAATATGGACAAGGCCATGGCGCAGATGAGCGCGGTGCGCGATCACCTGATTGAGCGCATCGAGACGGAGATCCCCTACGCCAAGCTTAACGGCCACAGGACGAAGCGCCTGCCGGGCAATGTCAACTTCTGCTTCCGCTTTATCGAGGGCGAAGGCATGCTCATGCTGCTGGATGCGGCGGGCATCTGCGCCTCGAGCGGTTCGGCCTGCACGAGCGGTTCGCTGGACCCGTCGCACGTGTTGCTGGCCATCGGCCTGCCGCACGAGATTGCGCACGGTTCGCTGCGCTTGTCCATCAGCGAAGAGACGACCATGGAGCAGGCCGACGAGGTGGTCGATCAGCTCAAGGTCATCATTCCGCGCCTGAGAAGCATGTCGCCGCTGTATGAGGACTTTGTCGCCAAGCAGCAAAAGGCGTAACATCATAGCGATAACGGAGGAAACGGTATGTATACGGAAAAAGTGATGGATCACTTCATGCATCCGCGCAATGTGGGTGAGATCGAGAATGCCAGCGGTGTGGGCACGGTGGGCAACGCGAAGTGCGGCGACATCATGCGCATTTATCTGGATATCGACGACAATCAGGTTGTGCGTGATGCGAAGTTTAAGACGTTCGGCTGCGGCGCGGCGATCGCCACCAGCTCCATGGCCACCGAGATGATCATCGGCAAGACCATTCAGGAGGCGCTTGAAGTCACCAACAAGGCCGTCATGGAAGCGCTCGGCGGACTGCCGCCTGTCAAGGTGCACTGCTCGCTGCTGGCGGAGCAGGCCGTCCATGCCGCGCTGTGGGATTATGCGCAGAAGCACGGCATCGTCATTGAAGGGCTTAAGCCGCCGGTCAACGATGTGGACGAGCTTGACGAGGAAGAAGAAGAGTAAAATGCCTGCAACCCATGCCGGTGTACGAATCAAGCGCATGGCCGGCAGAGCCGCACAAAATGCATCTTAAAAAAACGCCGTTTCTCCCTTTGGAGAGACGGCGTCAGGCTGCCAAAAAACCCTTCCGGGAGGTTTGGAGGGCTAAAGCCCTCCAAATGCAATCCGAATCCGGCGACATGCGCGGCGGATTCGGGCTTTGCATAGCAAGGCTTCTTTACGCTGT